>PMFY01000100.1 GCA_003157945.1 Acidimicrobiaceae bacterium
CCCTCGGCGCCGCGCTCGTCTTCGCCATGACGCTCCTCCTGGCCGGCCTGACGGCGGGATTCGGCGTGGAGATCACCCAGACCGTCGGCGGGTTCCGGGCGGACGCGTGGGTCGTGAAGGCGGGCTCGTCGGGCCGGGTGACGTCGCTGACACCGATGTCGGACGCCGCCGCCGCCCTCGTCGCCCGGACCCCCGGGGTCACCGGTGCGACGCCGGTCGTGGTGATCCCCCAGACCGCCTCGGTGGACGGGGCCCTGCAGCAGGTGAACCTGGTCGGCGCACCGGTCGGCTCCGCGCCGGCCCGCCAACCGCTGACGGACGGCCACCAGGTGGCCGGGCCGGGTCAGGCGGTCGTCGACACCCGCCTGGGCGTCGGCGTGGGGGCCCACGTCGCCGTCGGCGGCCATCCGTTCGTGATCGTGGGCACCACCAGCGACCGGACGCTCCTCGGGGGGATCCCGAACCTCTACGTCGGGCTCCGTGACGCGCAGGTCGCCGCCTTCGAGGGCGCCCGGATCATCAGCGCCGTGGTGGTGACCGGCGTGCCGACCAGGGCTCCCGTAGGCATGACGGTCCTCACCGGACAGCAGATCGACGGTGCCAGCCTCGACCAGATGGCCACGGCCGTCTCGTCCATCGACAACTCGAAGCTCTTCATGTGGGTGATCGCCGCCGTCATCGTGGCCTCGCTCGTCTACGTCACCGCCCTCGAGCGGACCCGCGACTTCGCCGTGCTGAAGGCCCTGGGCGCCTCGTCCGGATCGCTCTATGCCGGGCTGGCGTTCCAGGCGGTGCTCGTGGCCCTGATCGCCGCCGCCATCGCCACCCTCCTGGCCCAGTTCATGGTCGGCGTCTTCTCGCAGCCCATCGACTTCCCGACGAGCGCCTACATCGAACTCCCACTGTCGGCCGTCGTCGTGGGCCTGCTGTCCAGCCTGATCGCCCTGCGCCGTGCGGTGGCGGCGGATCCGGCCAAGGCGTTCGCGGGCTGAGGGGGGACCGGTGGCCGAACTCGAGGTGCGTGACCTGACGGTGGAGTTCGACTCCGGGGGGTACCGCGTGCGCCCGTTGGACCGGCTCAGCCTCGACGCGGGCGGCGGTGAGCTGGTGGTGCTGCTCGGACCGAGCGGTTGCGGCAAGACGACCCTGCTGTCGTGCCTGGCCGGCCTGCTGGAACCCACCGACGGGACCGTCCGATTCCAGGGCATCGATGTCGGAGGGCTGTCCGGAGCCGGTCTGGCCGACTATCGCCAGCGGACCGTCGGCGTGGTCTTCCAGGCGTTCAACCTGCTGGCCAGCCTGTCGGCGCGCAAGAACGTGATGGTGCCCATGACCCTCGCCGGCGTGGGGCGGAAGGAGGCCGGGGTTCGGGCCGACGCCCTGCTCGAGCGGGTGGCGCTCAGCGAGCGGGCGTCGCACCGGCCCGCCCAGCTGTCCGGCGGGCAGCAGCAGCGGGTGGCGATCGCCCGGGCCCTGGTGCACGACCCGCCCCTGGTGGTGGCGGACGAGCCGACGGCCCACCTGGACCACATCCAGGTGGAGGGGATCCTGGTCCTCCTGCGCGAGCTGGCGGCGCCGGGGCGCACGGTGGTGGTCTCGACCCACGACGACCGCATCACCCACATCGCCGACCGGGTCATCGAGCTGGCACCGCAGTTCTCCGATGCGGACCGCCCCGACGAGGAGGTCCGGCTCGCCGACGGTGCCGTCCTCTTCGAGCAGGGCGACCGGGGCGACCTGGTCTACGAGGTGGTGGAGGGTGCGATCGAGGTCTACCGGAACCGGTCCGACGGCTCCGACGAGGTGCTGGCCGAGATCCGGCCCGGCAACTACTTCGGCGAGATCGGTCCGATGCTGAACCTGCCGAGGAGCGCATCGGCCCGCGCCCGGGGGGCCGTGGTGCTCACGGCCATGTCGATCCGGTCGTTCCGCGCCCGCTTCCCGGCCACGGTGAAGGAGGCACGCGGGCCCCTGGGGTGAGACCCGTCCCGCGGCGTCGCGGTCAGAGCAGGCCGGGGATCACGGCCTCGACCACGCTGGGGCCCGGGGTGGCGAGGGCCCGGCCCAGTTCGTCGGCGAACTCCTCGGCGGTCGTCGCCCGGGCGGCATGGAGTCCGAGGCCCTGGGCCAGCGGGACGAACCCGATGTCGGGACGGCCGAGGTCGAGCATGTCGCGGGCCCGGGGCCCGGGCTCGTCGACGCCCACCCGGTCGAGCTCCATGTTGAGCACCGCGTAGGAGTGGTTGTTGAGGACGACGGTGGTGACGTCGAGACCCTCGCGGGCCATGGTCCACCACGCCTGAAGGGTGTACAGCGCGCTACCGTCGGCCTCGAGCGCCACCACGCGGCGGCTGCGGTCGGCCACGGCGGCGCCGACCGCCACGGGCAGACCCTGCCCGATGGCCCCGCCGGTCAGGCACAGCCAGTCGTGGGGCGGTGCCCCGGCCGTGGCCCCCGGAGCGAACAGTCCGGACGTGTTGCCCTCGTCGGACACGACGGCACCCTCGGGCAACAGCGCCCCGAGTGTCTGGCACACGGTCTGGGCGGTCAGGGCGCCCGAGGCCGTCGGGGGCCGGTCCACCGGCTGGCGCGGGGCGGCGCCGCGGGTGGCTCCGACGAGGTCGGTGAGCGCGTCGACGGCGCCGGCCAGGTCGTCAGCCGGGCCGGCTACCGGGTGCACGGTGCAGCCCTCGGGCACCAGGTCGCTGGGTTTGCCCGGGTAGGCGAAGAAGGAGACCGGCGACTTGCCGTCGAGGAGCACGAGATGGCGGATGCCGTCCAGGCGCAGCATGGCGAACTCGGCCAGGTAGCCCAGCCGCTCGACCGGCGGTCGGCCCGCGCCCCGCGCGAGCCGGGCCGGGAACGTCTCGCACAGGAGCTCGGCACCCGTCGAGGCGGCCAGGTCGGCGACGGCGTCGAGCAGGGGTCCCGAGCAGGAGCGACCGCCGATGAACAGCGCGCAGCGCTCGCCGGAGCGCAGCGCCGCGGCCGCGGCGGCGAGCACGTCGGGATCGGGGGTCGTGCCACCGGCGGGCCCGGTGCCGACCCCGCCGTCGGGGTCCACGGGCACGCCGCCGTCCGACCACGAGACGTCGGCCGGGAGGATGAGCGTGGCCACGGCCCCGGGCGGACCGTAGGCGGCGGCCAGGGCGTCCCGGGCGTCGGCACCGACCCGGTCGGTCGCCTCGGTGGTGCGCACGAACTCCGAGACGTTGCGGGCCACGGTGGCGATGTCCGACTGCAACTGGGCGTCGTAGGGGCGGTGGGACAGGGCGTGGTCGCCCACGACATTCACGATTGGGCTGTTCGCCCTACGGGCGTTGTGCAAGTTGGCCAATCCGTTGCCGAGGCCGGGTCCCAGGTGGAGGAGGGTGGCGGCCGGCCGTCCGGCGATCCGGGCGAAGCCGTCGGCGGCGCCGGTGGCGACCCCCTCGAACAGCGCCAGCACCCCGTGCATGGCCGGCTCCTCGTCGAGGGCGGCGACGAAGTGCATCT
>PMFY01000047.1:0-193 GCA_003157945.1 Acidimicrobiaceae bacterium
TGATCGGTATGACTGTGACCCAAGACGGAACCACTGCCCCACTAGGCGACGACCCGAGCACCGACGGTGCCGACGGTGCGATCGCGGACGACGCCACGGCCACCGAGGCGGCGCCGGTCGCCGACACGGTCGACGCCGAGGTCGCCGAGACCGAGGCCGAGGAGGCTCTCGACGCCGAAGCTGACGGCGACGG
>PMFY01000047.1:305-4866 GCA_003157945.1 Acidimicrobiaceae bacterium
TCGTCCAGAAGAAGGTCTTCCCGGGATACCTGCTGTGCCGTTGCGAACTCGACGACGACAGCTGGGCCGTGATCCGCAACACCCCCGGCGTCACCGGCTTCGTCGGCCCCGGCACCAAGCCCACGCCGCTGTCGCGCCGTGAGGTGGAGGGCATCCTCCAGGTCAAGGTCGAGGGCGCGGAGGTCCCGTCCAAGCGCAGCCGTCCCCGGCTCGAGCACGAGGTGGGCGAGACCGTGCGCGTCAAGGAGGGCCCCTTCGCCGACTTCTCCGGCCAGGTCGCCGAGATCAACGAGGACCAGCTCAAGCTCAAGGTGCTGGTCAACATCTTCGGCCGGGAGACCCCGGTCGAGCTCGAGTTCAGCCAGGTCGCGAAGCTCTAGGGCTCCGACCGCACCCGTTCCACTACCAGGAGACACACCCCCATGGCCCCCAAGAAGAAGATCCTCGCGGTCGTCAAGATCCAGCTGCCCGCCGGCGGCGCCACGCCCGCGCCCCCCGTGGGCACGGCCCTCGGGCCGCACGGCGTCCAGACCATGGACTTCGTGAAGCAGTACAACGCCGCCACCGAGAAGCAGGCCGGCTCCATCGTCCCGGTGGAGATCTCGATCTACGAGGACCGCACGTTCTCGTTCGTGCTCAAGACCCCGCCGGCCGCCGCCCTGCTGCGGCAGGCCGCAGGTCTCGAGAAGGGTGCCCAGACCGCCGGCCGCGAGACGGTCGCCACGGTCACCGACGCCCAGATCACCGAGATCGCCACGATCAAGCTGCCCGACCTCAACACGACCGACATCGAGTCGGCCAAGAAGCAGGTCGCCGGCACCGCCCGCTCCATGGGGATCGCCGTCGCCGGCTGAGCCGGACGACACCGAGCCCACCACACGAAAGAGACATCATGTCCAGGGGAAAGAAGTACACCGCCAGCATCGCCGGTATCGACCGGCAGCACCTCTACAGCGCCGCCGAGGCCGTCGACCTGGTCAAGGCCTCGGCCAAGGCCAAGTTCGACGAGACGATCGAGCTGGCCGTGCGCCTCGGGGTCGACCCCCGCAAGGCCGACCAGATCGTGCGCGGCACGCTCTCGCTGCCCGCGGGTACCGGTCGGACCGCACGCGTGGCCGTGTTCGCCGCCGGTGAGAAGGCCGCCGAGGCCCGTGCCGCCGGAGCCGACGTCGTCGGCGCCGACGACCTCGTGGCCCGGGTGGCCGGTGAGGGATTCCTCGAGTTCGACATCGCCATCGCCACCCCGGACCTGATGGGCCAGGTCGGTACCCTCGGCCGGGTGCTCGGCCCGCGTGGTCTCATGCCCAACCCGAAGACCGGAACGGTGACCGACGACGTCGAGCGGGCCGTCCTCGAGTTCAAGGGCGGACGGGTGGAGTACCGGACCGACAAGGTCGGCAACATCCACATCCGGGTGGGCAAGGCCTCCTTCGACAAGGGCCAGCTGCTCGAGAACATCCACGCCGTGATGGACGAGATCCACCGGGCCAAGCCCGCCTCGGCCAAGGGCAGGTACGTGCGGGGTGTCACCCTGTCGTCGACCATGGGCCCCGGGGTCCACATCGATCCGCTGCTGGCCCGCCGGGCCGAGGAGGAGCTGGCCACGGCCGCCTCCGCCTGATCCGCGTCACAACCCCGCTGGCCCGAGCCGGCCGGGGTGCGCTAGAGTCGTCCTTTCCAGATCTACAGAACTGCCGTAGACCTCCGGTGTACCGGTCACCCGGTACCGAAGGGACCCCCGGGTCCGCCTGATGAGGCGTTCCGCTCCGAGCGACTGCTGCTCGTGCGTGCCACTCGATGGTGTCTGCGGCCCGAATCTGAGCGAGTCGCTCGGTGGAGGCACGATGGACAATCCGAGGGCCGAGAAGGTCGCCGTCGTCAACGAGGTGCGGGAACGCATGGAGGCCGCCGACGGCGCACTCCTGACCGAGTACCGCGGCCTGACCGTGGCCGAGCTGGCCGAGCTCCGTCGTGAGCTCACCGCCGCCGGTGGCGACTACAAGGTCTACAAGAACACCCTGGTCCGCCTGGCCGTGGCCGACACGCCCCGCGCGGGCATGAGCGACCTGCTGACCGGCCCGACGGCCATCGCCTTCGTCCAGGGCGACGTCAGTGCGGTGGCCAAGGCCCTCCGGGACTTCGCCCGGGCCAATCCGCACCTCGTCGTCAAGGGCGGCGTCGTCGGCTCGTCGGTCATGTCGGCCGCCGACATCGAGGTCCTGGCCGACCTGCCCTCGCGGGAGACCCTGCTGGCCCAGTTCGCCGGCGCCCTGTCGGCCCCGCTCCAGCAGCTGGCCGNNCTGCCCCGCAACCTCGCCTACGGCATCTCGGCCCTGCTCGAGCAGCGCCAGGCCGAGGCCCCCGCTGAGGACGCGGCGCCCGTCGCCGAAGCCCCCGCTGAGGACGCCGCGCCTGCGGACGAATCGCCCGCCGACGAGGCGCCAGTCGCCGAGGCACCGGTCGACGAGGCCCCCGCCGATGAGGCTCCGGCGGCCGAGGCCCCGGCGGCCGAGTAGCGACCCCACCACCCAGCACCCGATCCACCTACCCAGCAACGACACAACCAGGAACAAGGAGTAAGACGATGGCAGGAACCCTCACCAAGGACCAGATTCTGGACGGCATCTCTGAGCTGTCCGTGCTGGAGCTCAGCGAGCTCCTCAAGGAGTTCGAGGAGCGCTTCGGCGTCACCGCCGCAGCCCCCGTGGCCGTGGCCGCGGCCGCCCCGGCCGCCGGAGCCGGCGGTGGCGAGGCGGCAGCCGCCGAGGAGAAGAGCGAGTTCGACGTGATCCTCACCGCCGCCGGCGACAAGAAGATCCAGGTCATCAAGGAGGTCCGTGCGCTGACCAGCCTGGGCCTGAAGGAGGCCAAGGACCTCGTGGACGGTGCCCCCAAGCCCGTGCTCGAGAAGGCCAACAAGGAGGACGCCGAGAAGGCGAAGGCGCAGCTCGAGGGAGCCGGCGCCACCGTCGAGCTCAAGTAGCGACACCCGGGTCCCGACCGTCGGCCATCGTCGGTCGGGCCCGGGCTGCAGGTGGTCGACCGCGGGGGTCCGGGCATGCCCGGACCCACCGTCGGGCGGTCGGAATCCTTGACTGATGTCCCCGCTTCTCGTACCTTGTGGGGGCCTGGCTACAGGGTTCCCCCGTGGGGGTTGTGATCCCGTGCGCTTCCGGTTATGCTTACTGGTTGCCGTGCCTGCCCCTGTCGCCTTCCTCAGCCGTTTCCGCTGAGTGACGCGCGCCCTGACGCCTCTGACGGCTGCTCCGGCGGTAGTCGTCGCCCCCGCTGTCCACGCCCTGCCGTGCCCTTCCGGCACCTGATCCACCGCAGTACCCCGTCCTTGCCCCATTCGCCTTGCAACTGGGAGGAGTAGGCCGTTGCCTACACGGTCCAACAGCCCGGAACGTTTTTCGTTTGCCAACATCGACGAGGCGCTGCCGCTGCCCGACCTCGTCGCCATCCAGCGGGACTCCTTCAAGTGGTTCCTCGATCGTGGACTGGCGGAGACGTTCAACGACATCAGCCCGATCGAGGACTTCACCGGCCAGCTGAGCCTCGAACTCGAGTTCGACCCGACCGACCCCGACCTGCGCCCCCCGCCGAAGTTCTCGGTGGAGGAGTGCAAGGAGAAGGACATGACCTACGCCGCGCCGGTCTTCGTGCGCGCCCGGTTCATGAACGCCGGCACGGGCGAGATCAAGGAGCAGACGGTCTTCATGGGGGACTTCCCCGTCATGACCGACAAGGGCACNNGTCATCTTCCAGCCCGGCCGTGACGCCAAGACCGTCTTCACCGGGACCATCCACCCCTACCGGGGCGAGTGGATCGAGTTCGACGTCGAGGCCAAGCCGGGCAAGGACGTCACCGCGGGCTGCCGCGTGGCCCGCAAGCGTCGCCTGTCCCTCTTCGTCCTGCTGCGCGCCCTCGGCTACGAGGACCAGGCCTTCCTCGAGCGCTTCGTGCGGCACTTCGACTTCCTCGAGGGCCAGTGGGAGAAGGAGCAGAACCTCGCCCCCACCCGCGAGGAGGCGCTGCTCGAGATCTACAAGCGTGCCCGCCCGGGTGAGCCCCTGTCGGTCGAGGCCGCCCGCCAGTACTTCGAGAACGCCTTCTTCAACCCGAAGCGCTACGACCTCACGCGGGTCGGCCGGTACAAGCTGAACCGGAAGCTCGGGCCGGAGATCGAGCGGATCTCCGACATCCTGAGCATCGACCTCGAGCGTCCGTCGCCGACCCAGGGCGTCCTCAGCCCCGCCGAGATCCTCGCCTCGTCGACGTACATGCTCCACCTGGCCAAGCACATGGCCGACGGGGAGTCGAACTACCGGATCGACGACCAGGACCACTTCGCCAACCGCCGCATCCGGTCGGTCGGCGAGCTCATCCAGAACCAGGTCCGCGTGGGCCTGTCCCGGATGGAGCGGGTCGTCCGCGAGCGCATGACGACCCAGGACGTCGAGGCCATCACGCCCCAGACCCTGATCAACATCCGCCCCGTCGTCGCCGCCGTCAAGGAGTTCTTCGGCACCAGCCAGCTCTCCCAGTTCATGGACCAGA
>PMFY01000051.1:0-4633 GCA_003157945.1 Acidimicrobiaceae bacterium
GGCCGGGCGCGAACTGGACCGCCACGGCTTCGACCTCGAGGCGGCCGTGCCGTGCGATCGTCCGGAACCGCTCGCACCCGGCCAGGGCACCGACGCCATGTACTTCCACCTGGTGGCACGGCACCGCTGACCGCCCAGCCGGCAGGCAGTGGTGTCGCCACGGGACCGACGCCGGTGGTCCGGTCGTTGGGGTTGTTCCAGAGGGTGAACTGCTCCGGGTAGGCGGACGGCAGGGTCTTGAGGTTCCCCCACGCCGCGTCCATTTCGTTGTACCCCCGGAACTCGAGGGAGTACGTGTAGCTCGTGTTGTTGTTGGGCACGAACTCGAGCCGGTAGATCCGCAGGAAGTCCTGCGGCGCGTAGTAGGTCTGGGTGCCCGCCACGGTGTCGATGACCGTGGGGCCCTTCCTGGCCCACTCGACCTCACGCTGGATCTCGGCGCACCCCTGGTTGATCCACTCGGTCAGTTCGGCATCGGACCAGAACTGGGCCACGGGCTCGTCGATGAGGCTCCGCACGTTGGACAGTGCTTCGGTGAGGGTAGCGGCCATGACGTCAGATTACCCCCGGGGTCATGAGCCGACTCCGATGGTCGGAGCGTGGCGAGTCTGCTTCCATCCGAGGGAGACGGAGTGCAGGTTCGGTGCCGGCCCGCCGTTGCCGGTGGCCGTGATCCGGATGGTGAAGTCCTCGCTGGTGTACGGCACCGACCCGGCGGAGATGGGACCAATCGGCATACGGAGCATGGTCGGGTATGCCTTGATGTCGCCAACGACGGTCGTGACCGAACCGACCTGGGTGGCGCCGTTGAAGATGGCGACGGTGATCTGGCTGTCGGTCTCGCCCTGATTGGACGAGGCCCGCACCACGACCTCCCGGAGCTCGATCAGACGGTTGTCGGTCAACCGGCGGGGGAGGCACTGCCACTGCCAGTCGCCGGTCGGGGCCTGCTGGTCGAACTCGTACAGGAAATCGGTGTCGGTGTCAGAGAAGGACAGGCGAGCGCCGTAGATGAACTGGCCATCGGTCTCCTGCACGTAGAACAGATCCTGCCCGCCCTGGGCCTTGGTCGGGTAGTAGCGCCACCACGACTGCGTGTTCAGGTCGTAGAGCCAGTTGTTCGAGACGTAGACCCGGTCGGCTATGCAGCGCACGTAGTAGCCGTAGTTGTTCGACCCGATGACGGCCCACTCGGGAGGCAGGAAGAACGAGTCGTCCAGCTGGGTCGAGATCTTCTGGGCGGTCGAGCCGCCGTTCCATGCCCACGCGCCGTTGTCGTAGCTGCAGTACACGAACCCCGCCAGTCCCGAGTGCGCCGAGCCGTAGAACCCTCCGGTTCCCTGGACGCCGGGGAGGATCGTCACATTTGGGGAGAAGATGTCCCCGGTGACCACGATGGCCCCGCCCCGCTTCTTGACCAGGAACAGTTCGCCGGCCGAGATCGAGCCGCCGCCGCCGTAGCCGTAGGGCTGTTCGGTGGCGAGCACCGTGTCGGCCGGGCCGAGCACGGTGGAGTTGGGCGGGTCGGTGAATGCGATCTGCTCGTTAGTGCTGAACCCTCCGCCGGCGGGATACGGGTAGACACCGGTGCCGAGCACGATGACCCGGGACTGGTGGACGAGCACCTGGCCGGCGGTGCTCGACCCGGCGGTGATGAGGGCCAGAGCGCCATAGACCGTGGGCGCCGAGGGGTCCGGGTACATGTAGACCTGCCCGAACTGGTCCGTGCTGGGGGCCGGGAACACGACGACGGGGTTGCCCACCGTGGTCGTCGGGTCGGTGGCCGCCGCCCGGGTCATCTGCGGGTACGGCGCACCGAACAGTCCGGGGCCGGTGGAGGGCAGGGAGTCGTCGACGATGAGGTCATTGGATCCCCCGAACAGACCGACCGACCATGCCTGCCAATGGTGGGTGGTGCCGTCGTTCCCATCCCAGATGGCGACCGCCTCATACCATCCGTCAGCGAGCTCGTTATGCACGAGCAGACCGACGATGTAGTTGCCGGCGCCGGTGACGGTCGGGCCCGGCCAGGAGGTGACCGTCGACAGGGCCGGGAGGGGGCCGAGACCGCCCTTGGGGAGTGCGATGCACGAGAAGGTGTGGTCGGGGTCCGCGGCGTTGGTCGGACCCGGGACGTTCGGGTTGGTGCCGGAGACGTGGGAGTAGTCGTAGATGCCGGCGGAGAAGTCGGCCAGGTCGAGCCATTGGAAATCCGACTCCGGGTGGACGCCTCGGGGCTGGCTGGTCGGACCCGGCATCAGTCGACGTCCGTCGTCTGGATGAGGGTCACGAGCAGGTCACGGGTGAACGTGAAGTAGGCGACGCGTCCCTCGGCCTCGAGCGCCTCCCGCCGACACTCACCGGCGTGCATCTCCCCGGCGAGCTTCCGTTCGGTCACGGCTTTCGCCATCGAGTTCTGGACGCCGTCGATGAAGTAGAGGCACTCGTCCCGGCGGGCGTTGGCCGCGACCTGGGACCAGACCGCCGCCTCCTTGGAGACGCGCTCAAGGTGCTGGCGGATCTCCCGCCGCCCCATGGATGAGTAGTCGTTTTCGTCCCGCATGTTCCCTCTCGAGACGGACTACCTTCCGGGTGCGTCGACCTCTGCGTCGTCGACCGTCTGGCCGGCGCCCAGTCGGTTCATCTTCTCCTTGATGGCATCGAGCTCACGCTCGAGATGCTGGCGGTACATGACCTGATCGTCGAGGTTCTCCGAGTCGTCGGAGATCCCCGGGTAGATGGCGTCACCCGACAGGTCGAGTCCGCACGGGACGACCTCCTGGCCGGACTCGTTGTGGATCGTCACCGGCCACGGGGTCCGCTTCGGCACCACGCCGTACTGGGGATCCTGCACGGGCCAGTTGGGGTCGTTGAGCGATACCACGTCGGCCACGTAGCTGCCGTACAGGACGCCGAGACGCATGATCTCGGCCTCCCGCTTGTTGATGTACCCGGCCTCCTTGGAGTCCGAGAACTTGGTGAACTGGCCGGGGCGGGCCCGGGGGTCGCCCCACCAGATCCGGATGAGCTCGAACGGCACCAGGGCAGACTTGCCCGGCTGGATCGTGAACCGCCGCTTGCCGTGGACGAGCTCGAGGGGCTCGCTCGGGTGGTCGTTCCGGAGACGGAAGGTGTCGCCGGAGTCGATGATGGTCGTGGACGGGGTCGCCATCAGAACTTGCAGATGAGGGCCCAGACCAGCGCCGTGCCGGAGGAGATCGTGACGCTCTGCAAGCAGACGCCGATCCCCTGTCCGTTGGTGACGGCCGATCCGGTCGTCTTGGCGCACCCGGCGGTGGCCGCCGATTGGATGAGGAACTGGCCGGCCGTGGTCGTGGCGTCACAGAGCACCTGGGCGATCCCCAGCACCTTGACGTTGGCGATCTTCCCCGGAGGGACGGCGCCGCCGCTGTTGGAGTTGGGGCTCTGCCCACCGGCGATGACGCCGATGCACAGACCGTCGGCGGTCGTGGACGACGGCTTGACCGTCGGCACGGCCGGTGGGTTGGTCGTCCCGGGCCCGGTGAACGGCGTCAGGAGCTCGACGAGCGTGCCGATGGGCGAGTTGCCCGACACGGTCGTGTCGATCTCGAAGTCGAGCGTGTAGCCACCCTCGATCGCGGCGTCGAAGTAGCCGGCGCCCTTGGGGTTGGTGAGTTGTGCGTTGGGCATCGGGTCTCCCGGGTCTCAGGCAGTCAGCGCGGTGAACGCGCCCTGCCGCTGGATGTTCGAGCACGACGCGTTGCCGGCCCAGACGAGGAGCGACGTCATCGCGTCCTGGTTCGGCGGCTTCACGAAGTCCTGCACGTAGAAGTTGGCCTTGTCGTTGACGATGAGCTCCCAGTAGTTCTCGTTCAGGAACGCGAGACCGTTGGTGGGAGCGTGGTCGTCCTGCAGCCACGGCACGTTGTTGAACACGAGGTTCGTGAACCCGGTCTGGGCCAGCTGGGTGTCCTGGCCGCCCGGCTGCTGCGGGAACTGCTGGAAGGGCTGGTTGAGGGCCCAGTAGCGGCTGTAGTTGTTCTTGTCCCCGACGATCACGGTCGGCACCTGGCCGCCGGACTGGCAGGACACCCACAGGGCGTTCAGCTTGGCCAGGGTCATCGTCGTGGTCGACGAGTCGACCTGCGCCTGCCACCACGGGTTGGCGCTCTGGGAGATCCCGCCGTAGTTGCCGGTGGTCGTCAGGGCCTCGTAGATGCCGTCGATGGCCTGCGGGTTCGAGCCGGTCGAGAAGATCCCGTAGCCGAGGAGGTCCGCCAACTGCATCTCGGCCTGCTTGAACTGGCTGGCCAGGTAGTCCGCGATCTTCATCGGGGAGTCGGCCTGCAGCTGGGTGAGACCGTCGACCGTGACGTTCCCATACGCCTGCTTCCACGCGAAGACGGAGTTCTGGATGGTGTCCGACTGCGGCACCGACAGGGTCTGCGGACCCGTATACCAGCCACCACCCGACATCGGCGTGTACATGAGCGGCTGCTCGATCTGGAAGCCGCCCTTCTCGATGATCTTCTGCATCCGGTTCCACCGGAAGAACAGGACGTTCGAGCCGTAGACGTTGTCCACGATGACGTCCCGGATGATCCGGCGAGACAGTGCGGTGACTGTCGTGGTGCCGATTGCGGTGACCATG
>PMFY01000051.1:4677-6673 GCA_003157945.1 Acidimicrobiaceae bacterium
CCACCACCCGACAACGCACTCAGGCTGCGCTGCCGCTTGGTGTCCTCGGCTGCGGGGTCCTTCTTCGGTGTTCCAAGAACCTTATCCCGCACACCCTCGGCCGTCATGGATCCGATCTCCATGGCGCGCACGAGTCCCTCGACGGGGTCGCCGGGGAAGTTGGCCATCACACCGGGGACGTTCACGGTGGAGGCGGTGTGCAGGCGGACGTGGTTGATCTCGTCGTCCGTGAAGTCCGGGTGCTCCCGCTGGAAGCGGTCGACGGCCTGGGCGATGTCGGCCTGCTGCTGACGACGACGGGCGTCGTTCTGGACCTGCTCGACGGTGCCGGTGGCCACCTGCTCGGTGCGGGCGACGGTGGCCCGCATCTGCTCGAGCTCACGGTAGAGCTTGACGGAGACCTCGTCGTCGGGGTCGATCCACTCGGGGAGGTCGGTGGGCTCGTCGACCGGCGCGGCATCCTCCACGGGCGGAGTCGGGGCCGGCGCACCGGCCCGCTTGGCCTCGAGATAGCCGTTCACCTGGCCGGCGAGCTCGGGGTCCTCGATCAGCATCCTGCGGAGATGGAGGAGGGAGTCGGCCTCTAGCTCGGTGAGGGGCGTGCCGCGGAGCTCGAGTCGGCCCGAATGGGCTCCGCGAGTTCCCGCTTGGTCCTCTCCAACATCTGCGACAGGATCTCCCGATCCAGCTTCTCCGTCTGGTCCCTCGTCAGCATCGGCGCCAACTTCGGCCTCGTCATCGTCGTCCTCCGGGTCGGTCTCCCCGGTGGCGAATCCCTCCACACGGCCGTTGCCGCTGTAGGAGAACCCCGCCTCGAGGAGCTCGTCGATCATGGACTGGGACTCCGCATCGAGTCCCTCGTCGCCGTCTGCCATCACGCACCTGCCTGTTCAGCCAACGTCCGACGTACCTCGTCGGGCGGGAGATTCATCGGCTTGGAGACACCGCCGGGCTGGGTCGGGGCTTCGGGTGCGCCGCCGCCGGGCATCGCCGGGTTGGGTGCGCCGCCGCCGGCGGGGCCACCGGCCACTCCCATGCCTGCCGGGGCCCCGCCGGGCGAACCCCCGGGAGCGCCAGGGGGAGTCGGCGGGCCTCCCTGTCCTGGCGCTCCACCGGGGGCACCTTGAGGCTTCGCGGGCGGTTGGTGCAGCCTCAGTAGAACGATCTTCTGCAGCTTGTCGAGAAACTGGATGTCGGCGTCGGGCGCGGCCATGCAGTTCGCGATCGGCCCGATGAGGGCCTGCAGTCCTTCCTGGAAGGACCCCGGGACGTCCGACTTCGCCACGGACTAGGGCTTGACGTCGGTGGGCTTGTTGGCCGCGGGGGCCTGGGCGTTGAGCTCGGAACCGTAGCGGCTCTGGGTCTGGCCCTGCTGCTTGACCTGCGTGCGTCCCACCTTGGAACCCTGGCTGGTCGGCTGGTCTGCCATGTGACTCTCCTCGTGTCGGTACTGCGTGATCCTGCGGGTCCGAGGGTGCCGGCCGGGAGGGTGGAAGATCGTTCTCCCCCGGCCGGCTATCCCTCAGTGACTACTTGCGGCCGTGCTTCCGACCACCGCGCTTGTGTCCACGAGCCATCTTGCCACCCCCCTTCCTGCCGGTTCTCCGAGACTCGGAGAGCGATGCGGCGACTGCCTGCTTCTGCGGGTAGCCGCTGTGCATCATTTCGGAAATGTTCGATGACACGGTGGAACGGGACTTGCCCGGCGCCAGTGGCACGTCTACTTACGTCCCTTGCGCTTCATGTTCCGCTTCATCGACTTCATCGCCTTCTTGCCGCCGGGCTTCTTGGTGATGATGTCCGAGAACGAGTTGCTACGTGCCATCAGTCGAAATCTCCATCCTCGTCAGCTGAAGCCATGAGATCCTGCCGGGCATACGGGTCGCAGATGAGTTCGGTCGAATCGCCACCGAACCGCGGGAACCCGTCCTTGGCGGACGGCGGACGGTAGCCCGGGCCGTTGCCGTTGGACCGCATACGGGCCCCGGTCTCGGTG
>PMFY01000351.1:0-10686 GCA_003157945.1 Acidimicrobiaceae bacterium
GACGTTGCGGTGGAACTGGGGGTCGGTGGCGTTGAACGGCGTGCTGTTGCGGAAGAGGATCCAGTTCTGCCACTGGCCGAGGGCCTGGGACCCGACGATGAAGGACAGCACGATGACGACGACCGCCCGCAGCCAACGCGAGTACGGGCCGATGACTTCGCGGTAGCGCTTGACGAATTCGTCCTCGGCGTCGATGGACGGACCCTTCGGGGCCAGGCGCTCGGCGACCAGCAGGCTGACCAGGAGGAGCACGGCGAAGATGGCGCTGAAGGCGATCAACAGGCCGGCCTTGATCTCGAACAGCTTCAGCCAGACCGAGTGGAGGTTGAGCGACGAGAACCAGAGCGCGTCGGTGTAGAAGACCGCGAACGTGTGGAGCGAGGCGAAGAGCAGGACGAGCACCACCACGGCTGCGATGATCCAGCGGCGGCCACGGTGGCTCGACGTCCGTGGGGCCGCGGGCATGTCACTCGGAGTGCGCACGGCAGCAGCCTAGGGGGTGCCGGGCGCGAGCAGGCATCGACAGCCCGGGTGCGCCGGCGGGTAGGCGTGCCCCGTCGGGAACTCCTCGCCTGCCGCCTGGGCCCCGTTGAGCCCGTTGTCCTCACAGTCGGGACACGGGGTCCCCCCGGCCGCAGCCACTGCCACCCACTCGACTCCGGTCCCCCCGGTGCCGAGCGCGGCCAGGGTCCCGAGCGACACGGCCGCCACCACGTGGTCCCCGGCGAGGCCCTCGATGCGTTCGCCCTTCCACTCGCGGTAGGCCGACCCGACGTGCTCGGTCACCACCGACTCCTCGGCGCCGTCTAGGCCGTCCGGCTCGGACAGGCGGCGGCGGAGCGGCAGCACGATCGACTCGGCCAGCTCGTGGGCGACCCCGAGGAGGGCGTCGGCCGAGGGACGCTCCTCCGACGCCCCGGCCAGCGTGGCGCCGGCATCGGCGGCCTCCTCCAGGAGGGGCAGTGCGGCGGTCGCGACCGAGTCGACGTGCTCCGTCTCCTCGGGCAGCAGCTCCGGCGACCAGACGGTCCCCTTGGCCCGCAGCTGGTCGAGCAGCTCGTTCTGACTGTCCTGGAGCGCCCGCTTCAGGCGACGGGACAGGCCGGTGATGATGGGGGCCACCAACTCGTCACGCTGCACGGCGAGCGGGTGCCGGGCCTCGGGCGGACCCTCGGCGGCGTCCTGGTCAGCGGCGTCCCCGTCAGCGGTGTCCCTATCCACCGCTGGTTCGGCCGCGGCGGCCCCGCTTCCGGTGGCCGTCGTCGCGGATGGCCCGGCGGGAGTTTCCGCGGCGTCACCTTCGCCCGCCCCGGCCGCGCCCTCGTCGCCCTGGGCGGCACGCAGCTTGGCGAACAGGGCGTCGACCTTCTCGACGGGCGGTGACGGGACACCGGTCGACCCGGCCGACGTGGTCGGCTCCGCCTCCGCGCCTCCGTCGCCGTCGGTCGTGGTCGCGTGGTCGTCCGACGCGGCCTCCTCGGCCAGCAGGGCGACCGCCAGCTCCTCGGGGGTCTGGTCGTCGCTCCGACCGGCCAGCTCCCGACCGGCCACCTCGGCGGCCAGTCGGGCCTCGTTCTCGGCGTTGAACAGATCCTCGGCGATGGCGTCGACGGCGTGCCGTACCTCCGTGATCGTCTCGGCGAGGCGCTCCCGCCCGGCCCGGAGCTGTTCGATCTGTGCGTGCAGCACCTTGCGGCGGCGCGACAGGTCGGCGAGGACCCTGGCCCGGAGCTGTTGGGCCTCCTCGACCATGACCCTCCCCTCGGCCCGGGCCCGCTCGGTCAGCTCCTCGGCGTCGGCCCGCACCTTGTCGAGCGCGGCGGCCACCTGCTGTTCGGTCCGCTCCTGGAGTGACGCCGCCGCGGCCTCGGCCTCGGCCGTCCGCTCGGCCAGCAGCGCGTCGGCACGCGAGTGGGCCTGCCCGTTGACCTCGGTCGCCTCGGCCAGCAGCCGCTCCGATTCGGCCTGCGCCTCGCTCACCAGGCGCGTGGACTCCGCCTCCGCGTTGGCCACCATCTCCGCCGCGGCGTCGTGGGCGCTCTGCAGGACCCGCGCCGTCTCCTTGCCCACCGCCGTGGTGAGCATGGTGTCGTCGATGACCGGGTTGGCGGCACGCTCCTCCGCGGCGGCCAGGGCGTCACGCAGCTCCTGCTCGCGTTCGGCGAGGCCCCGCAGCCCGGAGGCCAGCGACTCGAGGTAGTCGCGCACCTCGGTCGGGTCGAACCCCCGGCGGACGGACGCGAACGTGTGCCGGGCGACATCGTCGGGGGCCAGGTGGGGCGACGAGGTGATGGTCAACCGGCGTTCCTCAGGCATGGCGGAGAGCCTACGACCGCCGCCCGGCGAATCGGCTCATCCCGCGGGGGTGCTGGAGGCAGCCACCAGGGTGCCGGTCGGCACATGGCCGCCGTTGGCCGCCAGGACCCGCAGGGCCTGGTCGAGCGTCGACACCGCGTAGACCTTGAGGCCCGGACGGTCCTTCGACTTGGCCGCCGCGTACTCCTGCGGCGGCACGAGGAAGATGGTGGCCCCGGCGTTCTCCACGGCGACCGTCTTCTGGGCCACGCCGCCCACGTCGCCCACGTCGCCCGAGGCGTCCATCGTGCCCGTGGCGGCCACCTTGTGGCCACCGGTGAGCTGACCCCCGCTGAGGGTGTCGATGACGCCGAGGGTCATGGCCAGGCCGGCCGAGGGACCGCCGATGTCGACGACGTCGATGGAGACGGGGAACGGATACGTGTAGTGGACCTGGTCCTGGGGCTCGATCCCCACCGTGATCACCACCCGCTCGCCGTCCACCTCGATGATCGTGCGACGCAGGGTCAGGGTGACCGGTCCGGGGGGCGCCGTCCCGTTGCGACGCACGGTGAAGGTGACCGCCTGCCCCGGCTTGTAGGTGGAGAGGGCCGTGGTCAGCGCGTGGGCGGAGGGCGTCGGCACGCCGTCGACCGCCGTGATCACGTCCCCCACGTTCAGGACGCCGTATGCCGGAGTCCCGGGGAACGTCCCGGCGATGACGGCACCGACCGGGGTGGCGGGCACCGAGTAGCCGAGGTGGCGGAGGGAGGCGACCTTGGCGGCCGTCTCCGCCTGCGACATCTGGAGGTTCCCCTGGGCGTCGAGTTCGGCGGGTGACACACCGCCCGTGACCGACGGCACCGAGTAGAGGGCGGTGTCCGACTGCAGCTTGAAGAAGAGGTAGCTGAGGGCCGTCACCCGGGCCTCCTCGACGTCGGTGAGGAGGACCGGATCCGCCACGTGGTGCCCCTTCTCCGGCGGGACCGTGATGAAGGGCTGCACCGACTGCGCGGTACCGGGCTGGATGGCGAAGTAGTTCAGGTCGATGCGCGAGGAGACGACGACGCCCACTACGACGACCAGGACCGGGGCCCACACGAACCAGTGGACCTTCGAGCGGCGCCGGGCGGGCGCCGGGCGGACGATCTCGTCCTCGGACGGGCCCGTGCCGTCGATCACCCGGAGCTCGGGCACGGCCCCGGGCCCGTCCGGTGGAGGGGCAGGCGGTGGCGCCGATGCCTGGGCAGGCGGTGGCGCGGGCACGGCGGGGGGCGGTGCCGGGGGGTGCGCGTCACCTGCCGCCGGATTCCGCTGCTGCCCGGCGTCCGGCGTGGTCGGGTGCTCGTCGTCGGTCATAGTGGTGCCGTGCAGCCTGCCACGGAACCGGACGATGGCGACGTCACCGGGCGTCGGCGCACCGTGGCCGTGGCCGGCCACACCGGTGACGCCGCCACGGCCGGCGCGGGCCTGGTCGACCCGGCCCCGACCGTCCGCTCGACGGCCCTCGGTGCGCTCGAGCGCCTCGGGGTGCTGGGCCGCGACGAGCTGGACTCCGGCCTCGCCGATCCCGACCCGTCCGTGCGCCGGAGGTCCGCCGAACTGGCCGCCACCCATCCCGAGGTGCCGGTGGTGGAACTGCTCGCCGACCCCGACCCCTCGGTCGTGGAGATGACGGCGTGGTCACTCGGGGAGCGCGGGGAGTCCGCCGCCGTCGCCGCACTGGCCCGCCTGGTGCCGGTCGACGGGGGGCACCCCGACCCGCTGTGCCGTGAGGCGGCCGTCGCCGCGCTCGGAGCGATCGGCGACCCGGCGGGCCTGCCCGCGGTGCTCGCCGCGCTGGACGACAAGCCGGCGGTCCGACGCCGGGCAGCCGTCGCGCTCGCCGCCTTCGACGGCCCGGAGGTCGAGGCCGCCTTGCGCCGCTGCCTCGACGACCGGGACTGGCAGGTCCGTCAGGTCGCCGAGGACCTGCTCGCCGTCGACTGATCGGGGCGACCTGTCCGGGCCGGTGGGACCCGGGGGCCGGTCAGGACTCGGCGGCGGCGAAGATGGGGCGGAGGCTGTCGAACGAGTCGAGGCANNACAGCCCGGCCCCCCGGACGACGCACTCCACGGGGTCGTCCACGACGTGGACGGGGACCTCGGTCGCCTGCGCCAGCCGTTCGGCCAGCCCACGGAGGCGCGATCCTCCGCCCAGCAGGTGGATGCCCTCGTAGATGATGTCCTGGGCCAGTTCGGGTGGGGCATCGGCCAGGCAGCCGAGCACCGTGTCGACGACGAGCTCGACCTGCTCGGACAAGGCGTAGCGGATCTCCTCGCCGGTGAGCACGACCGCGCAGGGCCGACCGGTCGTGACCTCCCGACCCTTCACCTCGGCCCGCAACTCCTGGTCCGAGGGGAGGGCCGATCCGATGGCGATCTTCAGCTCCTCGCCGGTGCGGTCGCTGATGGCCACGCCGTGCTTCTGGCGGACGTACTCCTGGACGGCGGCGTCCATGTCGTACCCGCCGCAGCGCACGGCCCGATACGCCACGATCCCACCGAGCGAGATCACCGCCGTCTCGGTGGTGCCGCCTCCGACGTCGACGACCATGCTGCCGACCGGCTCGTGGATGTCGAGGCCCGCGCCGATGGCGGCGGCCATGGGCTGCTCGATCAGGTGGGCGGCCGACGCCCCGGCCCGTCGGGCCGCCTCCTTGACCGCCCGCCGCTCCACCGACGTGATGGCCGACGGCACGCAGATCAGGACCCGGGGGCGGTTCAGCTTGGTCACCCCGGCCCGCTTCAGCAGGAGGCGGATGGTGCGTTCGGTGATGTCGAAGTCGGTGATGGCCCCTTCGCGGAGCGGGCGGACGGCGACGATGTACCCGGGCGTGCGACCGATCAGCTGCAGGGCCTCGTCGCCCACGGCGAGCACCTCGTGGGTGCGGGTGTTGAGGGCGATCACGGTCGGCTCCTCGAGGATGACCCCCTTCCCCTTGGCGAAGACCTGGGTGTTGGAGGTCCCGAGGTCGATCGCGAGGTCCCGGGCCACCCCGTCATCGTAGGGCGGTCCGCAGGCCCCCCGGGCGGGGGTCGGTCGGGTCGCCTCGCGGACGACGGCGCCGCGCCGTCCTTTCCGGCGCCGTGGTCGGTAACCTTCGCTCCGTGCACGGGGAGCCGCCAGACGACATCGACGTGCCCGTCGACGACGGCGACGACGACGGGCCGCTGCGCGGCTGGGTCCCGCAGGACGACCGGCTCTGGCTCCACCCCTCCGAGCGCGGCACGGCACGCAGTGCCCTGTCCGACCGACCTGCACCCCAGCCGACCCGCGCGCCGGGCGGCCGGTGGATGATCGGTGGTCTCGCCGCCTGCGTGGCCGTCACCATGGTCGTGGTCAGCATGGCCGTGGTCGCGGCGGACCGGGCCCAGGACGCCACCTCTCCGACCGGGACCTGGGTCAGTGGCGTGCCGACCACCGAGGTCGACCTCAGCAGCCTCACGACCACCCGCCACCTGTCCGCCGTCGCCCGGTCGACCCACGATTCCACCGTGGCGCTCCTGGTCGAGCGGGCCGGCCGCACGACCGTCCGGACCGGCATCGTGGCCGAGGCCGGCGGCATCGTGGTGGCGCTGGCACCCGCCCTGGCCGGCGCCCGCAGCATCACCGCGGTCGAGCCGGACGGGACCCGTCAGCCGGCGGTCCTGGTCGGCAGCGACACGATCACCGGGATCACGGTGCTGCGCATCAGTGACGACCTCCCGGCCGCCACCTTCTCCACCTCCGACCCGTCCACCGGCTCGGTGGCGGTCGTCGAGGCCGAGGAGCGGGGGCACGGTCACGGGGCGGCTCCCGCCGTGCGGCTCTACGCCGGCACGGTGCTGTATGCCGGGGTGGCGACCGGCGCCGGCCCGGCCGGCCGATTCTGCGCCACCGGCGTGGACGCCCCCCTGACCACCGGCGACCTGGGCAGCCCGCTCGTCGACACCACCGGCGCCGTGTCCGGGATCCTCGACACCGTCGTGGGGACGGGCCGGAGCCGTACGTCGGTGTTCCTGCCCGCCGAACTGGTCAGCGACGTCACCGACCAGATCGTCAGCCACGGTTGGGTCGCCCACGGTTCGCTCGGGGTCCTGGCCGTCGATCCGGCCCCCTCCTCCGGGCTCGAGGGCGCCGAGATCAGGTCCGTGACCGGGGGCGGCGCGGGCGAGCAGGCCGGGCTCGAGGCCGGAGACGTGCTGGTCGGGGTCGACGGGTACTCCGTGCGCTCGGTGGCCGAGCTGGACACCCGCCTCTACGGCGACCCGCCGGGATCGGAACTACGGGTCACCGTCGAGCGCGACGGATCCACGTTCAACACCGTGGCCGTCCTGACCGCCACCTGACGCCGCGTCTTCCTGACACCCCGCCGTCCCGTACCGGGGTGGGCCGCCGTAGCATGGCCGCATGACACCGTCCGACCCCGGGGACGCCGGCAACCCGTTCCAGTCACTGCTCGGCGACCTGATGAACATGCTGGGGTCGAACGGTCCCGACCAGTGGGAGATGACCCGCTCGTTCGCCCTCAACGTCGCCACCGGTGGGACCCCCGAGTCGAATGTCGAGCCGCTCCAGCGCATCCAGGTCGAGCAGCTGTCGCGCGTGGCCGAACTCAACGTGATGGAGGTCACCGGCCTGCCGGTCACCCCGGACGGCCGCCGCCTCACCTGCGTGCCCGTGGGCCGCGGCGACTGGACGGTGCGGGCGCTCGAGTCGTGGCGTCCGGTGCTGTCGGCGCTGGCCGCCCCACCCCCCGCCGCCCCCGAGACGGCGCCCGCACCGACCGGCGCACCGGGCCTCGACCCCCTGGACGACGACCCGACCGGTGGGATGGCGGCCATGCTCGGGCAGTGGGCCTCGGCCATCGGGCCGATGTTCCTCGGACTCCAGATCGGTTCGGTCGTCGGGCACCTCGCCCAGCGCACCCTCGGGCAGTATCCGCTGGCCGTACCGTGGGCGCCGTCCGACGAGCTCCTGCTCGTCACGGCCAACATCGCCGAGTTCGCCTCCGACTGGAGCCTGCCCGAGGAGGAGGCGCTCCTGTGGGTGTGCGCCCGGGAGCTGGCGTCCAACACCGTCATGAGTCGGCCGGCCGTCCGGGTCCACCTCGAGCAGCTGCTCCTGGCACTCGCCGCGTCCCAGGCCGCGGCCCAGCAGGACATGGCGGGCAAGCTGCGCGGGCTGATGACCGGCGAGGGGGGAGACCCGATGCTCGGCGCCGGCATGGACCTCGAGTCGATGCAGAACATGTTCGGCGACCCCGAGGCCCTCCTCGGTGACCTGCTGACCCCGGAGAGCCGTCGCACGTCGGACCAGCTCACCGCCGTCGCGGTGGTGGTCGACGCCTACGCCGACCACATCGCCACGCAGGTGGGGGCGAAGCTCGTGGGCTCCCACGCGCTGCTGGCCGAGGCCTGGTACCGCCGGCGCACCGAGCGCGGCAAGGGCGAGGAGGCGGCGGGCGCACTCTTCGGACTCGATCTCGAGCAGGCGCAGGTCGACCGGGGACGGGCCTTCGTGGCCGGTGTCGTCGAGCGCGCCGGCGAGGAGTCACTGGCCCGGCTCTGGGAGCCGGTGCGGAACCTGCCGACACCGGCCGAGGTCGATGCGCCGGGCCTGTGGCTGGAGCGCATCGACCTGCCGTCGTCGGGCGCCGCGGCCGACTGACCGGCGCGGAGGTTCAGGCCGGGGTGTCGGCGGCCGGCGCGGCCTCCGCAGCCGGCGCGGCCGCGGGTGCGGCCGTCTCCTCCTCGGGCAGGCCGAGGTCCCACTCGATCAGGATGTTCTCCCGCTCGGCGTCGCGGATGACGCGCTCGCGGTTGCGGCGGTACTGCGGGTCGTGCGGCGGCAGGAGCACCAGCCGGGCGTTGGTCCGGCGGCGGAACTCCTCGATGAGGGCGGCGTCGCCGAAGTCGGAGCGGACCTCCCAGTGCGGGGCGACCGGGCCGAGGTAGACGATCCGCACGTGGCCGACCGGGGGCTGCGGTTCGGCATCCTCGTCGGGGAGGGTCGGATCATCGGTGACCGGGGTCATGGCAGTGGTTCCTCCTGGGACGGCAGTCCCGAGATCCTACCGCCGCCCGGCCGGGCTCCCGTCCGGCGGCGGAAGCGGAGGGGCATCGACGGGTCCCGGTGGCGCCGACCGGGGCCCTCGCCGGTCGTCCGGGGTCGTCTCCCGGAGGGGCGGTCGGGAGCTTCCTAAGAAGGCCCAGGTCACAGATAAGAATCCGGTGAGGAATCCCGCAGAACCCCCCGAAAACGCACCGTCCGGAGGCCCCGGGCGCGACACTGGGAGGGCAACGGACAACCGGAGTCCCGAGGGGTCAGGAACCCCCGGACGGCGGTTGGCCACGAGGATCTGGAGGATCCATGGACACGGACTGGATGGAAGTGGGGAAGTGCAAGGACCTGTCACCGTCCATCTTCTTCCCGAGTGACGGCGTCGGCGTGCAGGAGGCCCAGCGCATCTGCGCCGAGTGCCCCGTCGCCGAGGCCTGCCTGGAGTACGCGCTGGTCGAGCGCGTCGACCATGGTGTGTGGGGTGGCAAGTCCGAGCGCGAACGTCGCCGGATCCTGCGCCGTCGCCGGGTCGGACTGAGCGTCGTCGGCGCCGGCGCCTGACACCGGCGTGACGCCGGTCGGCGCGCCGGGTGTGCCGGCGGCCGAGTGCGTCATCAACGTCAGCGAAGGACGTGACCCCGCGGTCATCGCCCTCGTGTCCGGGGCGGCCGGGGAGTATCTGCTCGATGTGCACACCGATGCCGAGCACCACCGCTCGGTCCTGACCCTCGGCGGCGACCTGCCCGGGGTCGAGTCGGCCGCCCGCGCCGTCGCCGCAGCCGCCGTCGGCGCCATCGACCTGCGTTCCCACCACGGGGTGCATCCCCGACTCGGTGCGGTCGACGTCGTCCCCTTCGTCGCCCTGCCCGGACCCACCACCACCGCCGCGGGTGCGACCGCCGGCCGGGAGGCCGCCCTCGCCGCCCGGGACGCCTTCGCCCGGTGGATGGCCACCTCCCTCGACATCCCCTGTTTCCTCTACGGGCCGGAGCGCACGCTCCCCGACATCCGGCGCGGCGCGTTCACCACCTTGTCACCCGATACCGGTCCACCCACGCCGCACCCCACCGCGGGGGCCTGTGCGGTGGGCGCCCGCGACGTCCTCATCGCCTACAACGTGTGGATCCGTGCATCGTCCGGACCGGACGCGCCCGAGGCCGCCGGCGTCGTGTCGGTGGCCAGGGCGCTCGCCGCGGCACTCCGTCGACCGGGACTGCGCACGCTCGGCCTGGCCGTCGACGGCGGCGCCCAGGTCAGCTGCAACGTCGTCGATCCGGCCCGGGTCGGCCTGGTGGACGTCTACGACGCCGTGGCCGAGGGCGCGGCGGTACAGGGCTGCCGCGTGTGGAAGGGCGAGCTCGTGGGGCTCCTCCCCCGGTCCGCACTCGCCGCCGTGCCGGAGCAAAGATGGGCCGACGTCGGCCTCCGGGCCGAGGACACCATCGAATTCCGCCTGGACACCCGTCGGGGCTGACCGTCCGCCGGTCAGCCCCCCGGATGCACCCGACTCAGGAGGCGGTCGCCGCCCGACGCTGCATCGCCCGCTGACGGCGCAGGCGTCGACGCTCACGCTCGGACAGGCCGCCCCAGATGCCGAACTTCTCACCGTTGGCCAACGCGTACTCGAGGCAGTCCTCGCGCACCACGCACCCCCGGCACACCTCCTTCGCCTCGCGGGTGGACGCACCCCGCTCGGGAAAGAAGAGGTCCGGATCGACCCCCATGCAGTTCGCTTTGGTCTGCCATGTCCGTTCCTGGGGCCCATACATCAGTGACACCATGTCCATCGCCAGACCTCCCTCCCACTCATCCATGCGCCTTCGCCAGAAGCCGCATAGCACGGATGTAACTACAGGCCTGTAATCCTTCACCATCCCGGCCGGAAACGCAAGAAAAAAGATCTGGGACCAGCCGGGCGCGCGCTACACGGTCCGTGCCCGCCGCCCGGCACCGGGCGTTGCGACCGGACACCGACCGTCCGGGACTAATCCGCCGTCGCGTATTGCCGTTGATCGGGCGTACCCCATTTACCCATCGGGGCGCTCCCCGTCACGGCATCGGCGCATCGATCCGTCCGGGCGCCGTCGGTGGGCCGGCGGCGGGACGTCTCAGCCGGCGCGGCGGCCCCGGGCCCGGACGGTGGTCTTGTGGTTGAGGAAGTCCACGAGCACGTAGTCACCCAGTTCACCGGGGGTGGTGGCGAACGTCCGGCCGCGGTTGATCCGCGACAGCTGGTCGACGAAGCCCCACAGGCCACGGTCGGGATCGAGCAGGAAGGTGTTGATGGTGATGTTCGCCTTGGTGCA
>PMFY01000351.1:10820-12760 GCA_003157945.1 Acidimicrobiaceae bacterium
GCCATGGCCATCTTCTTGGCCGGCACGAAGTTGTCGCGCATCGGCATCGACAGCGACAGGTCGAGCAGGAGCACGGTGGCCGACCGCGTGAGGGCCTCGGTCTCCACGACCTCGAAGTCGTCGGGATGGAGCCGCACGGGCACCCCGCTGCCGGCCCGGCGCACGGCGTTGTGCACGGTGCGCGACAGGTCGAGGTTGAACGGGTCGCCGNNGTGGTGGCGTGGTTGCCGACCCGGTCCTTGGTCAGCTGGCCGAACAGGTCGGAGAGGGCCTGCTGGCCGATGCGCCGGGTCCCCTTGGCCGTGAGCTCGAACCGCCCCTCGCGCTGGTCGATCAGGCCGGCCTCCTCGAGCTGCTTGGCCAGCTTCGACAGGCGGTCGAGGGACTTGGCCGCGTCCTCGCCCAGTGACCGGGACACCTTGTCGAGGTCGACCTCCGAGAGGGCGGCCGGCGAGTTGGCGGAGCGCAGGAAGCCCTCGAGCTCGTCGAGGTCGCGCAGGCGCCCGGCGGCGTCGGTCGCCTCGCCCATGCCCATCGGGTCGTCACCCCGGAAGCGGAAGCGGTTCTCCCACCCGGCCTCCGGGAACGCCCGCTGCAGGTTCTGGCCCAGCCGGTCGACCTGCCAGCGCAGGTCCATGTCCTCGAGCAGGGACTCGGCCAGGCCCTGGAGCTGGGCCCGCTGCTCGGGGGACATCGAGTTCCACATCGCCTGGGCCGCGGCCATCCGGGCGGCCAACTGCTCCAGCAGCTCGTCGAGGTCCTTGGGGTCGCCCGGGAAGAGGTCGCCGAACCGCTCCATGAACGAGTCGAAGCTCGGGTCGATGGGCTCGCCCGCCTCGCGCTGCTCGACCATGCGGTTGAGGGCGTCGAACGCCTGGCGCATGTGCTCGAGCTGGGCCGGGTCGGGGTTGCTGAGCGCCTCGGACATCTGGTCGAAGTAGGTCCGGGTGACCTCCTCGCGCAGCCGCTCCATCAGCTCCTCGAAGTGCTCACGCGCCTCGGAGGAGACGAACTCGTAGTTCTGCAGGCTGCGCACCTGGCCCGCCAGGTCGTTGGGCAGCAGGTCGAGCTGCATCCGGCGCTCCGTGGCCACCTGGTCGGTGACCTCCTGGCGGCGCTGGTCGCCCGAGTCGCGGGCGTCCGACTCCAGCTGCTCGATACCGAGCCGCTCCTCCTGGAGCACGTCCTGGAGTTCGGCGGCGATCTCGGAGTAGGCCCCGCCGAGGTCGCCCTGCTCGAGCAGCTCCTCGCGCTCCATGCGGATCCGGTCGAGGAGGTCGCGCAGACCCTGGACCTGCTCGCCGTCGGGCGTCTGCCAGCCCCGGTTGAGCATGCGCTGCAACGCCTCGTGGAGGTCGCCGTTGGCCAGGAGATCATCCGTCAGCTGCTGCAGGACCGCGTCGGCGTCGTCGACCGACGACTCCTGGGAGCCGTCCCACCGCCGGTAGTCGAACCGCCAGGTCACCCGCGTCCCCGATACGTGGCCCGGGATCCGGCCGCCTCCTTGTTCAGGCGCTTGGTGAGGTGCAGGCCCTCGAGGATGAACTCCGTGGCGCTCGCCACCATGGCCGGGTCCTCCGATCCGCCCGTCAGCGCCAGCACCGGCGCCGACAGGGCCGGCACCAGCTCGAGGGTCTCGGCGTAGGCCGTGGCGGCCAGGTCGTCGCCGGCGTGCACGACGGTGTCCTCGGTGAAGGCGCCGACCACGGCCTGCGGCTCGGCCAGGTGGACCCGGCGGCGGAACACCAGCAGCACGGCGGCGGCCAGGAGCTGGGCCAGGATGATCTCGTCGCGCCCCTCCTCGAGGGACTCGATCTCGACCTTGCCCTGGGTGGAGGAGATCAGCGACTGCAGGTCCGAGATCCGGGGGACCGCCTCGGACTCGCCGTTGCGGAGGGCCCGGCGGGTGGCGTTGGCGACCAGCGTCTCGTAGTTGGCGA
>PMFY01000330.1 GCA_003157945.1 Acidimicrobiaceae bacterium
CCGCCGGACCCGCCGGCGCCGCCGCTGGATAACAACCCGCCGGCGTTCCCGCCCGTACCGCCGACCCCACCCGTGACGAAACCGTCTCCTCCCGTCCCGCCCGACCCACCCGTACCGAACAGCAGGCCCGCGTTGCCGCCAGCCCCGCCGTGACCACCAGTTACGCTGCCCACCCCGCCGCTTCCAGCGGCGCCGCCCGGGCCGCCGAGCAGGCCCGCGGCACCACCCGGTCCGCCGGTGCCGCCGACACCACCAAGACCGCCGTCACCGCCGTGACCGCCGCCCGCGTCGAGCAGGCCGGCCAACAGGCCACCGGCTCCACCGGCGCCACCGGCCCCACCGAGTCCACCGCCCCCGCCTCCGCCGCCCCCCACGACTACGTCTGCCTGTCCGCCAGCCCCACCGGTACCACCAGCACCGAACAGGCCGCCGGCCCCGCCGGCCCCGCCGGCCCCGCCGAAGGCCCGGGCCGCACCGCCGGGGAAGGTGAAGGACCCGCCACCGACGCGGGAACCGGTGCCGAAGCCGGGGGGCAGTCCACCGGCGAACCCGGCAGGCGGCGTGCCGCCGCCGGGGAACCCACCAGGTGTGCCGACTCCGCCGCGGGGGAAGCCCCCGGCGACACCACGGAACCCACCCCGGCCGCCGAATCCGCCGCCCGGTCTGAATCCGCCGCCCGGTCCGAATCCGCCGCCCTGGATGGTCGGTCCGGCCGACGGGATGGAGCCCGAGTGGGGGGTCGACGCGGTGTCGACGGCGTAGGCGGCGGGTCCGGCGATGACCGCGGCGATCCCCAGGCCGGCGATGCCGGCGGCCAGCACGCCCCGTGCCCGCGGGGTCGCGGCGATGCCGATGATGGCCAGCACGCCGGCGGCCAGGATCGCCCAGCGCAGTGCCGGGTACCACTGCGGACTCCAGCCGAGCAGGACGAACGCCCAGGCGGCGGTGGCGCCGATGGCGAGGCACAGGGCGATACGGGGGAACCAGGCGACCCGGTGGTGCCACAGGTACGTGCCGCCCATGCCGACCAGGGCGCCCACGGCCGGGGCCAGGACCACGGTGTAGTACGGGTGGATGATGCCCTGGGCGTAGCTGAGGATCAGGCCGGTCAGCAGCAGCCAGCCGCCGAAGAGCAGGAAGGCGGCCCGGGTGCGGTCGGTGCGGGGTGCCCGCCGGGTCATCCACAGCGCGGCCACCAGGCCGACCAGGGCACCGGGGATGAGCCAGGAGACCTGGCCGCCGAACGACCGGAGGAAGAGCCGGTCCCAGCCGGTGGGTCCCCACATCGAGCCGGCCGTGCCACCACCACCGACGCTCCCCGTCTCGCTCCCGCTGAGCCGGCCGATGCCGTTGTAGCCGAAGATCAGGTTGAGGATGTTGTTGTCGGTCGAGCCGCCCACGTAGGGACGGTCGGCGGCCGGCGTCAGTACGACGGCGGCGACCCACCACCCGGACGCCACAACGAGGGCGACACCGCACCAGACGAGCTGGACGATGCGTCGGCCGAGCTTCGGGGGGCCGGCCAAGAGGTACACCAGCGCCAGCACGGGAATGAGGATGAAGGCCTGGAGCATCTTGGTGATGAAGCCGAANNGTGGTGGCCATGACGGCGCCGGCCAGCAGTGCCGCGGCCGGCGGGAACCACCGGCGCACGCAGAGGTAGAGCAGCCCGACCGTGGCCACGCCCTCGAGCGCCTGGGGTACGAGGACGCTCCACGAGTTCAGGCCGAAGACCCGGGCCGACAGCTCCATGACCCAGAGCGCGGCCGGCGGCTTGTCGACCGTGATGAAGTTCGACGAGTCGAAGGAGCCGAAGAAGAACGCCTTCCAGCTCNNGTGCCGGCCTGGACGGCGGCCGAGTAGAAGCTGTTGCCCCACCCGGAGGCACCCAGACCCCACAGGTAGAGGACGGCGGTCCCGGCCAGCAGCCCGAACAGTGCGGGCCGGACCCAGGCGGGGTCCTCGGGGCGCCCGCGCACGAGGCGGCGGCCGAAGCCCGGTCGGGGCGCGTCGGGTGCCGGTGTGCCGGTGCCGGGCGCGTCGGATGCCGGCGTCACCTCTGCGACCGGTGACTGCGGAGCGTAGACGTCCCAGCCCGGTGCGTCGACCAGCGCGGTCGGCGCACCGTTCGGTGCGGTGTGGTCGTCGGGGATCTGGAGGTCGGTCATCGGGCGGTCCTCGTGGGGATGCGGTCAGGGGCGACCGGGTCGGGCAGGGCGGACGGGGTGGAGGGGGTGCCGGGGGTGGCGGCGGACGGGACGGCCCGGCCCCCCCCGGTGGCCGTGTGGGTGCCGAAGCGGGGCCGGAAGACCCAGGTGCGCAGGATGGTGAAGCGGAAGGCGGCGGCGGCCAGGTTGGCCAGCGTGACCGCCACCAGCTCCGGGGCGAGTGCGTCGAAGCCGAGGGCCCGGGTGGCGGCGAGGGCCGCGGTGGTGAAGCCGAGGCTCACGCCGAGGAGGGCCGCACCGACCCCCAGGCGGTGGGCCCGGTCGAGGCCGTGGCGGGCACTGCCGGCCATGCCGCGGTGGGCGGCCGTGTTGCCCAGCCCGCAGGCGACGATGGCGACGGCGTTGGCGGTGTAGGCGCCCATCCAGGGCTCGGTCAGGGCGAAGAGGGCGACATAGGCCAGTGTGCTGACCAGCCCCACCCCGGCGAAGCGGAGCAGCTCGTCGGCGAACACCTCGTCCACGATCTTGTCGGGGCCGTCGCAGGGTGGCGCCGGTGGGGACGCCACGGCGGCGTTCGGCGGCGCGGCGTGTCCCAGCGCCGCGGGCAGCGACCGGCGGGCGACGGAGGCCCGGCGCCGGGCGGTCGGGCCAGTCATCCGGGCGACTCCGCACAGGTCGAGCCAGGCGGTGTGGGCGACGGCGACCCGGGAGTCGAGGTCGTCGACCCAGTCGACGGGGACCTCGTGGATGCGCAGGCCGAGGCGCTGGGCCGTCACCAGGACCTCGGTGTCGAAGAACCAGGCCTGGTCCTCCACCAGGGGGAGGACGACGTCGACCGCCTCGCGACGCATGGCCTTGAAGCCGCACTGGGCGTCGGAGCATGAGGCACCGAGCACGGTGCGCAGCAGCACGTTGTACGAGCGGGAGATGATCTCGCGGCGTGCGCCCCGCACCACGTGGGCACCGGGGGCGAGTCGGGTGCCGATGGCCACGTCGCTGTGGCCGGTCAGCAGGGGGGCCACCAGGGGGAGGAGCGCCTCGAGGCCGGTGGCGAGGTCGACGTCCATGTAGGCGACGACGGGGGACCGGCTCGCCGTCCACGCCGCCCGCAGTGCCCGTCCCCGCCCCTTCTGGTCGAGGCGCAGTGCCTGGACCCCGGGCAGGCTGGCCGCGAGGCCGGAGGCGATCGTCCAGGTGTCGTCGGTGCTGGCGTTGTCGGCGACGGTCACGACGGTCGTCAACGGGAAGGACCGGTCGAGGAAGGCCCGGAGCGAGGTGATGCTGGCGGCCAGCTGCTGGGCCTCGTTGTAGACGGGCACGACGATCTCCAGCTGCGGGACCGCATCGGTGCCGGCGTCGTCGTCCGGGGGGTGGGTCGGGTGGCTCATGGCGCTACCTTCGTCCTCGCTGTTGGACCCTCGGTGGGAGTTACCTGGGTGCCACCTGTGAATCGGTGGACGCTCACGCCGGCCCCGGGGGCGCACCGGGCGTACCGGGCGCTCCGGGCGCATCCAGGGCGGTCGGCGCCGAACCGGTGGTGCCCGGCGGCGGGGCCGGCACCCCGACCGGCGGGGACGCAGGCAGTCGCACGGTGAACGTGGTGCCGTGGCCCGGTGCGCTGGTGGCGGTGACCGTGCCCCCGTGGGCGGCCACGATGGCCGAGACGATGGACAGTCCGAGCCCGGCACCTCCGTGCAGGCGGGACCGGCTCGGATCCGACCGGTAGAACCGCTCGAAGACGTGCGCCACCTCGTCGGGCGCCATGCCGGGGCCGTCGTCGGCCACGATGATCCGGGCGCCGGTCCCGTCCGGCTCGACCGAGACGCGGGTGATGGTCCCCTCGGGGGTGTGGGAGCGCACGTTGCCGAGGAGGTTGTCGACGACCTGGCGCAGGCTGGTGGCGTCGCCGACCACCTCGATCGGCCGCGGCGCGCTGAACGACACGGGCCAGGCCGGCCCGACGGCGGTGGAGGTCTGGACGGCCTCGCCGCAGAGGGCCGTCAGGTCGACGGGGTGCAGGTCCATGGGACGGCCCTCGTCGAGTCGGGCCAGCAGCAGGAGGTCGGCCACGAGGTGCTCCATCCTCCCGGTCTCGGACCGGATCCCGACCATGAGGCGCTCGAGGTCCATCTTGTTCTCGGAGGCACCGCGCCCGAAGAGCTCCGCGTAGGCGCTGATGGCGGCGATCGGGGTGCGGAGCTCATGGGAGGCGTCGCCGACGAACCGGCGCAGGCGTGCGTCGGACTCGCGCAGTCGCTCCTCGGAGGCCACCCGGGCCCGGAAGGCCTCCTCGATCCGGCTCAGCATGATGTTGAGGGTGCGGGCCAGGCGGCCGACCTCGGTCTTCTCGTTCTCGCCGGGCACCCGTTCGGTCAGGTTGCCCTCGGCGATCGACTCGGCGGCCGACTCCATGGCGCCGAGCGGCCGGAGGCCGAGGCGCACCAGCCAGTACCCGGCGGCCAGGGCGATGATGACCGCGCCGATGGTCACGATGAGCTCGATGACCCGCAGCTGGTCGAGCGTGCTCTCGACGTCGCTGAGCGGCTGGGACAGCACCAGGAGCTCGCCGTTGTCGAGGGTGGAGGCCCGGACCCGCAGGGTCGGTCCGCCGTTGGGCGCCGAGGGGGCGTCGAAGAAGGCGACCTGGGTGCCATCGGTGCCGGTGGAGAACCCGGTGATGGTCCCCGTGATGACCGGTGTGTAGGCCTTGCCGCCGACGTAGAGGGGGCAGGTGCTGCCGGCCACGAGCGCCCCCGAGGCGGTCCGCACCTCGACGGCGACGGCCTGGAAGGCGGTGGAGGGACCGTTGTTGTGCGCGGGCCCGCTCCCCCCGTCCGGGTTCGGCAGCTCCTGGTTGGGGCCGCCGAAGCACGGGTAGCCCCGGCCGGAGTTGACGGCGAACTCGTAGCTCGGGTGCACGGCCGTCAGCTGCTGGTCGACCCTCTGGTAGAGGAAGGACTGGAGGGCGGAGTAGGTCACGACGTCGGCGATCACGAGCGCCACCAGGGCGATCACGCCGATGGCGACGAGCAGCCTCGTCCGCAGCGACATCCTCAGACCTGCGCAGGCTCGCGCAGGGCGTACCCCACCAGGCGCACGGTGTGGATGACCGGGGGACCGGCCACCTCGAGCTTCTTGCGGAGGTAGCTCACGTAGGTCTCCACCACGTTGCCGTCGCCGCCGAAGTCGTAGTGCCAGACGTGGTCGAGGATCTGGGACTTCGAAAGCACGTGCTTCGGGTTGAGCATGAAGAAGCGGAGGAGGTTGAACTCGGTGGCGGTCAGCGGGATGACCTGACCGGCCCGGGTCACCTCGTGGGCGTTCTCGTCCATGACGATGTCGGCGAAGCGCAGGATCCCGGTGTCCTGGTCCTCGGCGCCGAGCCGCCGCAGGATGGCGTGCACGCGGGCCACCACCTCCGCCAGCGCGAACGGCTTGGTCACGTAGTCGTCCCCGCCGATCGTGAGACCGGCCACCTTGTCCTCCACGGCGTCGCGGGCGGTGAGGAAGAGGACGGGGACGCGGATCCCGTCCTGGCGTAGGCGACGGGTGACCTCGAGACCGTCGAGGTCGGGCAGCATCACGTCGAGCACGATGAGGTCGGGTGGATCCTCCTGGGCGGAGGAGAGCGCCTGACGACCGTTGACCGCCTGGGTCACCTCGAACCCCTCGTAGCGGAGGGAGGTGGCGACGGCGTCGATGATCGACGGCTCGTCGTCCACGACCAGGATGCGTTGACTGCGGGTGGGGTCCACGGGGTCTCCTCCGGGCGCCGCAGCGCCCCCTGCCTGACTCGTCGTTCCGATGTGACGCCGTCCAGCATCGCACCGCGGTCTGGAGCGCTGGTGTGAACCGGCTGTGAACCGGCTGTGAGCGAGGGCGGTGCCCCGGGCCGCCTCCGGGACGGGCCCATCGATTCTCAGCAGACACCCAGGTGGCGTCAAGGGTGCTCTGCCCCGGGCCGGGTGGGATGGCTGCATCGAACGACGGCAGGCCCCGGCGGCCCGCCACCTGAACGAAAGGTGCACCCATGGCCCTCCCGCCCGAACCGCGCCAGACGAACGACGCCACCCGCTCACGGGACGCCGCACTGGTCCGCATCCGCCGCGCCACGGTCACGATGGGACTGACGGCGACCGTGGCGGCCGTCGGCATCGGCGTTGCCGTCGCCGGTGCCTCCACCCACCATGCGTCGACCATCTCGACGACCTCGTCCACCTCCACGTCGGGGACGACAGGGACGTCCGGGGCGCCGACCTCGACGACCGGCACGACGGCGACCACCTCGGCCACCGCGTCGGACCCGTCGACCACCGCCACGACGACGGCACCGACGACCACGACGACCACACCGGCCACCACGACGACATCGGGGCAGTCGTGAGCGCGCCGGTTCCGCTGCGGCCCCGACCGGCGGTGCGGTCGCTCCCGGCGATCGGCACCACGGCGACGGTCGTCGTCGACGACCCCGCCGGCGGCGATGCCGCACTCGAACTCCTCACCGCCGACCTCCGGGCCCTCGACGAGGCCTGCAGCCGATTCCGCGCCGACTCCGAGCTCCGCCGCCTCGAGGGCCGGGGTGGCCGGCCCACCCGGGTCACGCCGCTCCTGTTCGCCGCCCTCGAGTCGGCGTGCGCGACGGCGGCCGCCACCGCCGGCATCGTCGACCCGACGATCGGTTCGGCGCTCGTCGACCTGGGCTACGACCGTGACTTCGTCGGGCTCGCCGACCGGGCGGACGGGGACGACCTCCCTCCGGCCCGGCCCGCGCCCGGCTGGTGGCGCGTCGGCCTCGACCGCGCCGAGCGCACCGTGACCGTGCCGGACGGGGTCCACGTGGACCTCGGTGCCTCGGGCAAGGCGTTCGGTGCCGACCGCTCGGCCGCGCGCATCGCCGCGGCCCTGGGGTGCGGCGTGCTGGTCAACCTCGGCGGCGACGTCGCCGTGGCCGGCCCGGCACCGGTCGGTGGGTGGGGGGTGGGCATCGCCGCCCACTGCACCACGTCGCCGGCCGAGGCCGACGAGGTCGTCGCGCTCCGCTCCGGCGGGCTCGCCACCTCGGGCACCACGGCGAGGACCTGGTCGCGGGGCGGACGGACACTGCACCACATCGTCGACCCGTGGACCGGCGAGGTGGCTCCTTCCACCTGGGCGCTCGTCTCGGCGCTCGGCGCCACCTGCGTCGAGGCCAACGGCTGGACGACCGCCGCGGTGGTGTGGGGCGAGGACGCCCCCGGCCACCTCGCCGGGCACGGGGTGGTGGCCCGCCTGGTCCGACCCGACGGCAGCATCCTGGTGGTCGGCGACTGGCCGGGCGTCGCCCCCGGTGCGGACGGCACGGCCGGGCGGGAGGTGGCGTGATGTCCGCCGCCGTCTCGACGTCGACGACCGAGGCCGTCTGGTACATGATCCGGGCGACCGGGATCGTGGCCCTGGTCCTCCTCACGCTGACCACGGTGCTCGGGCTGCTGTCCGCCGCCCGTGTCCGCAGCCGTCGCTGGCCCGCCTTCGCCCAGGTCGACCTCCACAAGCGCGCCACCCTGCTGGCCCTGGTGTTCCTCGGTCTCCATGTGGTGGGCGCCGTCGCCGACACCTACGTCCACGTGGGCCTGGTGTCGGTCGTCGTGCCGTTCACGTCGTCGTTCCAGCCGCTGTGGACGGGTCTCGGTGCCGTGGCCGTCGACCTGCTGGTGGCGGTGGCGGTCTCGAGCGCGCTGCGCCAGCGCATCGCCCCCGCGACGTGGCGTCGCCTCCACTGGCTGGCCTACGGCTGCTGGCCGCTGGCCATGGCCCACGCCCTCGGCGCCGGGACCGACGCCGGCCAGCTGTGGATGGACGCCATCGCCGTGGTGTGCACCGGCGCCGTGGTCAGCGCACTGATCTGGCGCATCGGCTACCACCGCACCACGACCGCCGAGGCCGGGCGGCTGGGGGCCACCACCCGTGCCGTCCCCGTCCGGCACCGCCCGCCGGTCGCCGGTCCGGCCCACCACACCGGGCACNNACCCAGCTCCTCGAAAGGGACCCCCGATGACCACCACCACACTGCCCCGGGTCGAGCGCCTGCTCCACCGCGGCCCCGGCGGCCTGACCGACCCCGGACTGTCCGGCCACCTCGGGCTCCACGGGCCCCTCGTCGTCCCGCCCCGTCACGATCCCGCCTGGTCCGAGGCACTCCTCGCCGAGGTGGCCGCCGCCGGGCTGACGGGTCGCGGCGGCGGCGGGTTCCCGGCCGCCGCCAAGTGGGACGTCCTGCGCCGGGCCGGTCGTCGTCCGATCGTCGTCGTCAACGCCATGGAGGGCGAGCCGGCCAGCGCCAAGGACCGGGCGCTGCTGGCCTGGTCGCCCCACCTCGTCCTGGACGGAGCCGAGCTCGTGGCCGCGCTGTCCGGCGCCCGCTCCGTCGTCGTCTGCGTGGCCGACGACCGTGACGCGTCGGCCCGGGCCGTGCGGCTGGCGGCGGACGAGCGCTCCGCCGCCGGTGCCGTCCGTGAGGTCACGGTCCGCCGGCCCCCGGCCCGGTACGTGACCGGCGAGGAGTCGGCCCTGGCGCACTGGCTCGACGACGGCGACGCCCGTCCGGTGCTCCGGGTCGACAAGTCGGTGCCCCTGCGCCTCGGCCGGCGTCCCGTGCTGGTCCACAATGCCGAGACCCTCGCCCAGGTGGCCCTCATCGCCCGGCACGGCGCGGCGTGGTTCCGCGGCGCCGGCACCGAGGACGCCCCCGGCTCGACACTGGTCACGGTGTCGGGCGCGGTGGGCACGCCCGGTGTCGTCGAGGTGGAGCTCGGCACGCCGGTGGACGAGGTGGTGGGTCGCTGCGGTCCGACCGGTCCGATGGCGGGGTACCTGGTCGGCGGCTACGGCGGCGCCTGGCTCGCACCCGAGCTGGGGTCGACGCCACTCGCCCCGGCGCCGTTGGCCCGGATCGGGGCGACGCTCGGGGTCGGCATCGTCGTCGCCCTGGGTTCCGACTCCTGCGGGATCGCCGAGACGGCGCGGATCACCCGGTGGATGGCGGGGGAGAGCGCCGGCCAGTGCGGGCCCTGCGTCTACGGCCTCCCGGCGATCGCCGGCGACCTCGAACTCCTGGCCGCCGGTCGTGCTGATGCCGGTGCCATGGCGCGGATCGACGAGCGGGCTCGCTCAGTGGTCGGTCGCGGGGCGTGCCGCCACCCCGACGGCGTGGCACGGATGGTGCGCAGCGCGCTGGCGGTGTTCGCCGCGGATGCCGCCGCCCACGCCGGTGGCCGGCCGTGTGCCGGGTGGCAGGCGACCAGTGTGCTGCCGTTCCCGGCGCCGCCCGCTCTGTCCGGGGTGGCGTCGTGACCGCGGCGGTCGCCGTCGCCCTGCGGGTCCGGGTGGACCCGGTGGCGTGCGAGGCCTACGGCTACTGCGCCGAACTCCTGCCCGAGCGGGTCACGCTCGACGAGTGGGGGTATCCCGTCGTCGACGGCGCCCCGGTCGCCGCCGGTCTGGTGGACCTGGCCCACCGGGCGGCGGCCGAGTGCCCGCGGCGGGCGTTCCGGGTCGAGGCGGCGACGCCCACGCGCTGACCCGTGGTGCTCAGTGGCACACGGTGCCGGCCGGCGGGAGGCCCCCGCCGGACAGGTACCGGGTCACCGCCGTGCTGACGCACGTGTCGGACGCACCGCTGAGGAGCCAGGTGTGGCCCCAGCCGACCCAGGTGAGCTGGCTGGCGTGCGGGAACAGCGCGGCCAGGTGGCGACCCCCGACGAGCGGGGTGTTGGGGTCGCCCGTGTTGCCGAGGACGAGGACCGGTGGCGCCGCCGAGGGGTGGGTGCCCGACACGGGCTGCCGGCCGTTCGGCCAGGTCACACACCCACCGAGGTTGTAGGTGACGGCGTAGCCGCCGATCAGCGGGTACCGGGCGGCGATCGTCCGGGCCTGGGTGCCGGCCGACTGTGGTCCGGGGTGGTCGACGGTGTCGTTGCAGGTGATGGCCCACTGGGCGTCGACCAGCGGGGCCCCGTCGATGTCGACCACGAACTCGCGCGCCAGGGTCCGCAGCTGCGAGCCGTCACCGTGTGACGCCGCCACCAGGGCCGCCTCGAAGGCGGGGGTGAATTGGGTCACGCTGAGGGCGAGGAGGGTGGCCGTGTCGAGGTCGCCGACCGTGACCGGCACCTCGTCGCCGTTCCCGGGGGCGGGCAGCGGGTGGGCGGTCAGCGAGGCGGACAGCCGGGTGAAGAACCCGGTGGGATCGGCGCCCAGCGGGCACGTGGATGCCGGGGTGCAGGACGCCAGGAGGTGCTGGAGTGAGCGCTCGGCGGCGGGTGCCTGCTCGGCGGCCTGGGTGGCCAGGGTGGCGTCCATGTCGACGGCACCGTCGAGGACCATCCTCTGCACCCGGTGGGGGAACAGGGCGGCGTAGACGGTACCGAGCACCGTTCCGTAGGAGAGGCCGTAGAAGCTGATGGTCGACGCGCCGAGGGCCTGGCGGATGCGGTCCATGTCGCGTGCCGTGTCCGTGGTGTCGACCGCCGCCGTCAGGTCGGGGTGCGTGGCGACACAGGCCCGGCGCAGGCCGGCGAAGACCGGCGCGCCGGGGAGCGGGAGACCGGCGGCGGCGGGCACGGGGACGACTGCGGTCACTGTCGACGGGTCGGTGCCGCACTGCAGGGCGTCACTGGCTCCGGTGCCCCGAGGGTCGAAGCTGACCACGTCGCTGTCGGCCCGCACCGCCGCCGGCAGGAGCGGCAATTCGACGGGCAGGATCTGCAGGCCGCTCTCACCCGGGCCCCCGGGGTTCATCACCAGGTCGCCGTCGGTCGCCCGGCCGCTGGTGGCCGGTGCCCGGGCCACGGCGATCGAGAGCGTGCCGGCGGTGGGACGGCGGTAGTCGAGCGGGACGCTGACGGAACCGCATTGCAGCTCGGGCTGGGTCGGGCACGTCACCCAGTCGATCGGCGCCGGCGGCGGGATCGGGGGCAGCGTCGTCGTCGGGGTCGACGGAACGGACGGGGTCGGCCCCGAGGCCGAGGTGGCGGACGACGAGCACGCGGTGGTGGCTACGACGAGGACCCCCAGGAGGACGCCGACGACCGCACGGGTCGTCGCTCGCCGGGGCGCCGGGGCGGGGCGGAACGAGGGCATGGGGGCCGAACGTACCAGCGTGGCGTGGTCGGGAACGGAGGCCGCGCGGGCGGATGGCGAGCGGAGCGGGTCCCCACCGCCTAGGGTGGGTGGTACATAGGCCCTATCACGCGGGTCCATGTAGGTAGGGCTTCGAAGTGGATCCCCGCGTTTTCGTGCGTGAATTTCAAGGAGACTCAGTTATGGGTGTAGGTGCAGTCAAGTGGTTCAACGCCGAAAAGGGCTTCGGATTCATCACGCCTGACGGCGGCGGGGATGACCTGTTCGTCCACCAGTCCGAGATCCAGATGGAGGGCTTCCGCGACCTCGCGGAGGGCCAGCGTGTGGAGTTCGAGACCAAGCAGGGCCAGAAGGGCCTCCAGGCGAGCCAGGTCCGCAAGATCTGATTCCCACTCTGTCGGGCGTCGGCCCGGCCCGGTCCCGGTTCGCCGGTCCGTGTCGTGCCGGTGCCCCCAGAGGGTCTGAACACCGGGGGCCTTCGGGCCCCCGGTGTTGCAATTCACCGGTGCTGCCATTCACCGCTACTGCGGTTCAGGGTGCGGAATCGCGCTCGACGAGTTCGTAGAGTTCCACCGTGTTGCCGGCCGGGTCGGACAGGAACGTCTGGCGACCCGGGCCCACGGGGGAGGGGTCGGCGATGTCGACCCCCTTCGCCCGGAGTTCGGCCACGACGTCGTCGAGGTCCGCCACCCGGACGGCGAAGTGCTGGCCGAGGACCGGTGGCGTCGCGGCCTCGAGCAGGTGGACCTGGTTGTCGCCGAGGTCGATCCAGGCCCCGGCGAAACCGAACTCGGGCCGGTCGGCGCGCACCGCGCCTCCGAGGACCCCGGTGTAGAAGGCCAGGGCCGCGTCGACGTCGGGCACATTGATCGAGACGTGGTGGACGGCGAGCGGGCGCATGACCCGAGTCTGCCCCGGACGGCCGCCGATGTCATCCGGTGGCACCCCTCCGACGCCTCTCCCGACACGCCCGACGCCTCGGCCGGCCACCCTGGTCGTGCGGATCCCACCACAGCCCGCGGTTACTTATGTACTCAGCGTGCTCACACTTTCAATCTGGTGGCGCGCGGGTTTAGGATGCGCTCCAGCAGAGGTGCGACCAAGAATCGCAGTGCTGCCGGAGCCGGGTGGAATGAGGGCGGACCGTCGTTCGAGACGGCGTTTCCTTCCGGCTCGGAAGTGGGCCCGAGTGGCCGAGTCGCAGAATCTACCCGCCGGGGGGGTCCCGGGGCCGGGTGGCAATCGGGGGGAGATGTACATGTCGTCATCCACGTCACGCAGTGGTCGTAGGTCCGCGTTCGGGAGGGTGGCCGTGGCCATGGCCCTCGGCGTCGGGCTGCTGACGGGTTCGTTCGCGGTGCTCGGCACCGCCCCGGCCGGCGCTGCCGGCCCGGCCACGCAGCTCGCGTTCACGACGAGCCCCGTCAACGTCGTGGCCGGTGTGGCGATGACGGCGCCGGTGGTGCAGCTGCGCGACTCCGGCAACAACGCCGTGTCCCAGTCCGGGGTCACCGTCAGTGTCACGCTGAGCTCCGGCTCCTTCGACCCCTCGTCGACGACCTCCGTGACGACGAATGCCTCGGGCCAGGCGGTCTTCAGCAACCTGGTCTTCGACACGGCGGGGACCTTCACCATCACCGCGGCGAGCACTGGTCTCACCTCCAAGACCAGCTCGTCCTTCACCGTCAGCGTGGCGGCCACCGCCCAGGTGGCCCTGTCGTCGGTGCCGTCCACGGTGGTGTCGGGTGCGAATCTGGGCGTGGCGGTGACCGCCGAGGACGCGTACGGCAACAAGGAGTCCACCCTGAACACGGGCTCGGTCACGCTCAGCGTGGCCTCCGGCCCGCCCGGCGGTGCCCTGGCCGGCACCACGACGCGCACCTTCAGCGGCGGCGTGGTCACGTACTCCGCCGCGTCGCTGACCACGGTCGGGGC
>PMFY01000020.1 GCA_003157945.1 Acidimicrobiaceae bacterium
GACCGGTTCCACGACGGCTGGCTGCGCACCGGCGACATCGGGTCGCTCGACCCGCTGGGCTACATGCAGATCAGCGACCGCAGCAAGGACGTCATCAAGTCGGGCGGGGAGTGGATCTCGTCGGTCGAGCTCGAGAACGAGGTGATGGCCCATCCCGGCGTGGTCGAGGCGGCCGTGATCGCCGTGCCCGATGAACGGTGGAGCGAGCGCCCCCTGGTCGCCGTGGTGCTGGAGGACGGTGTGGACGTCTCGCCCGACGAGCTGCTCGAGTTCCTCACGCCCCGGGTGTCGCGGTGGTGGCTGCCCGAGCGCTGGGCGATCATCGAGGAGGTGCCGAAGACGAGTGTGGGCAAGTTCGACAAGAAGGTCCTCCGGGCCCGTCACGCCGACGGTGGGCTCGAGGTCATCGAGGTCGATCTCACCACCCGCAGCTGAGGTGCCCGACCTCGACGAGCTGGCCGGCCGGCTGGAGGCGATCGCCGAGGACCTGGCCGACGCCGCCCTCGACCGCCTCCGCCAGAACGCCGACAGGCTCCGGTCCGGGGGTGAGCCCGACCCCGGCCTGGCCGCCGAGGAGAAGCGCATCACCCGGGCCCGTCGGGCCGTCGAGAAGGCGGCGACGCTCCTGGGCGCGCGACCCTCCGGTGGCTTCGACGAGGGCCCCTGAGTGACCCCGGCCGCCGTTCGACCGGCCGGCCCGTGACCGGCGGACCGGAGGCGGAGGAACCCGGGGACGGTCCCCGGCACTCGGTCGAGTTCTACCGTCGCACGTTGGGCGAGCGCACCACGCGCCCGGGCGAGAAGGTGTTGATCCGTTGCGTCGACGGGCCCCGACGGGCGGTGTTCGAGATCTTCCCGCCCCGCCTCGAGATCCCCCACCACGGGGGCGTCTACGTGCTGGTGGACGACGGTCCCGTCCACGGGTGGACCTACCGGTTCGTCACCGCGCCCTGATCGCGGATCGTCTCCGGCCCGGCCCTTCCGGTGTCCGGCGGTTGCCCCCGGTGCCGGTCGGGCAGGATGAGACACGATGACTGGTCCCCCGACGCCGGTGCGTCCACCCGACGGGCCGTCGCTCTTCGAGCGGGTCGACCGGTGGCCGACGGCACTGGTGGGCGCCGCCGCCCTCATCGTCGCGGTGGCCGCCGCCCCCCACCGGGCCGGGGACGCCGCCGGCCAGGTGTGGCCGCCCTTCGTCCTGGTCACCGGCCTGCTGCTGGTCGGCCTGGTGGCGGACGGCGACGGGCTCTTCGCCCGGGCCGGCCGGGCCCTCGCCGACCTGGCGCCGGGCGGGCGGTCGCTGTTCGTCGGAGGGTGCCTGACCGTGGCGGTGGTCACCGCCGTGCTCAACCTCGACACCGCGGTGGTCTTCCTGACGCCCGTGTTCGTCCATGCCGGGCGCCGGACGGGGACGCCGGACGGGCCGCTGGTGGTGGCCTGCATCCTGGTGGCCAACGCCGCCAGCCTGCTCCTGCCGGGCTCCAACCTGACCAACCTCCTGGTGCTCGGCCACCTCCACCTGACCGGTGGGCAGTTCCTGGCCCGGATGGCGCTCCCGTGGACGGTGGTCGTGATGGTGACCGTCGCGGTGGTGGCCGGTGCCGGCCGCCTCCCGTCCGGCAAGCCGGTGCCGGACGGGCCTGCCGGTCCACCCGTCGTCGTGGGCCTCGGCGCCGCGGCCGTGGTGGCGGCCACCGTCGCCGTGCTGGTGCTGCGGGACCCGGCGATCCCGGTGCTGGTGATCGGGGCCGCCGCCGCCGGGGTCCGGGTCGTCACCGGACGCGCCCGGCCGGACGACGTGGGCCGCACCCTCGGGGTACCGGTGCTGGTCGCCCTGTTCGGCATCGCCGTCGCCCTGGGCACCCTCGGGCGCTCCTGGTCGGGGCCGTCTTCCCTGCTCGCCCACCTCGACGCACCGGGCACGGCCGTGGTGGCCGCGCTGACGAGCGTCCTGGTCAACAACCTCCCCGCGGCCTCGCTGCTGGCGGCCCGGACCCCGCCGCACCCGTTCGCCCTGCTGCTGGGACTCGATGTCGGGCCCAACCTGTTCGTCACCGGGTCGCTGGCCTGGGTGCTGTGGTGGCGGACCACCCGGTCGGCGGGCGTCCGGCCCCCGACGACCCGGGCGGTCGTGCTCGGCCTGGTGTCGGCGCCGGTGGCCGTGACGGCCGGGCTGGTGGCGCTGTCGGTGACCGGGCTGCGGGGCCACTGACCCGCGTCGTGTCAGCCGCGGGGGATGGTGACCGCGGTGGTCGCGGCCGGCGACACGATGGCGTCACCGGTCGCCCCCGACCGGTCGTCGGAGCCGTCGTCACCGGAGCCGTCGTCGGAGCCCCCGTCGTCCGAACCTCCGGGCCGGGTGGTGGTCGGGGTCGACCCGGGGGCCGTGGTCGGCGTGGTGCCGCCCGATCCGTCGTCGGAGCCGTCACCCGGACCGTCGTCCGAACCCGGTGTGGTGCCGCCCGAACCGTCGTCGGACCGGGGTGCCGTCGTCGGGGTGGTGACCGTCGCCCCGACGCCGGTCGACGCCGGGTTGCCCGAACGCCCGCCTCCGGTGGACGAGCTGCCGGTGCCGGTGCCACCGGCCCCCCCGGACCCGGTCGATCCGCCGGTGCCCGGGGGACCGGTACCGGTCGTGCCCCCCGGTCGGGTCGTGCCGCCCGGGGCAGCTCCCGGGCCGACGGCGGCGCCCGGCGGTGCTCCGGCGAGCGCCGCGGCCCGGGCGAGCGCGAGCGCGGCCGACGTCTGGATGGTGGCCCGATCGGACGGTGACAGGTCCGCGAGCTCACTGCGCAGCAGGGCGGACGTCGTGCGGATGCGGACGGCGTCGCCCGCCGCCAGGGCGGCGTCCAGCTGGGCGAGCGTGCCCCGGGCGGCGGCCAGGGCCGGCGAGGTGACGGGCAGACCCAGGTCGTAGGCGACGGCCCGGGTGGGGCCGGGGAGGTGGTCGGTCGCCACCGCGGCGGCGGCCATCCCGCTCGTGGCCAGGACGGCGACCGCCACCGCGGCGGCGACCGGGTGACGGAGGCGGTGGAGCGTCCCGCCGCGCTGTCCCCAGCGGGCGGACGTGGCCAGGGGGACCACCGGGGTCGACGCGTCGCGTCCGGTGGCGACGGCGACGGCGGCCGCGGCCCGGTCGTCGAGGGCCCGGTGGAGGGCTGCCATGGCATCGGGGCCCGGGGCCACCGGCTCCGGGGCCAGCACCTCGCCGAGGGCGGCCAGGAGGGTGGCGTCTTCCAGGAGATCGGTCACGATCCCACCTGCTCGACCTGGAGCAGCAGGCCCCGGAGGCGCTCGAGGGCGCGTGACTGGGCGGTGCGCACGGCGCCGGGTCGCATGTCGAGCACGTCGGCGACCTCCTCGGCACTGAGGCCGGCGACGACCCGGAGCTCGAGGAGCTCACGGTCCCGCTCGGCCAACCGGGCGAAGGCCGACCGCACGGCCGCGCGCTCCTCGCCCAGGACCACCGACTCGAGGGGATCGGTGGCGTCGATCTCCCGACGGACCGGCAGCTCGCGTTGGCGGTACGAGGAGCGTTGCCGGTCGAGCACGACGTGTCGCAGTACGCCGAACAGCCAGGATTCGGGACTCGCCCCGGTGACACCCAGGCGGTCGATGCCGGCGACGGTGCGCGTCAGTGCCTCGGAGACTGCGTCCTGCGCCTCCTCGTTGGTCCCGACCCGGCGTCTGGCATAGGCGAGCATCGATGGGTACATCCGTCGGTAGAGCGTCTCCCAGGACAGGGGGTCTCCGGCGCGCAGGCGCCCGACCTCACCATCCTGTTCGACGGTATCGTCCACGTCGCTCCACCCATCGTCCGGAGGGCCCGATCGTTACATGTCGGCCAGCGCGGCCGCGCACCGATCAGGCAGTGCCGTGTGTAGCCATCGGCACCACGTGGCACGTGCTTGAGGGACGCCGGGCCGACGGTGCGGGTCGGGCGTGCGACATCGACTCCCGGACCCGGCCGATGAGGCTGATGGCACGACGGGGCCTCAGGCGGCCGCCGGACGTGCGGGCAGCATCTCGGCGGCCAGGTCCTCGGCCGTGTCGTGGCCCTGGGTGCGTTCAGGCAGCAGCAGCATCGAGGCGCCGAAGAAGAAGACGCCGCCCACGAAGGTCCCGGTGGTCGTCCACGAGGCAGACCGGAGCGTGCCGGTGCCGACGTACTCAGCGGCCACCGCTGAGACGCCGAAGGCGATCGAGCCCACCAGGTTGGCCACCACGATCCACCACGACAGGTCCCGGGGCATCCAGCGGGCCGCACCGTGGCAGACCTCGGCATAGGACAGGTAGCTCGAGACGAGGAAGCAGAACGAGCCGAACACATCGGGCCGCCAGATGGCGTGGTTGAGCGCGTCGGCGCTGGTGGCCGACACCGTCAGGGCGTGACCGGTGCTGATGTTGAAGAACAGGGTCCCGAGCGTCTGGACGGCGGCGGCCAGCCAGTCGATCCGGTGGG
>PMFY01000298.1 GCA_003157945.1 Acidimicrobiaceae bacterium
TGGCGTCGGCCAGCCAGGGGAACAGCGGGATCTGCGCCGACTTGCCCATCACCCCGACGAGCAGGAGCAGGCAGATGGCCGTGATGTTGGCCGAGCCGATCTTGTCGATGTTGGCGAAGATGACCTGGTAGTCGAACGTGTGGACCTTCGACCAGACCAGGAAGATGGCGAGCAGGAAGCCCACGTCGCCGATCCGGTTGTAGACGAAGGCCTTCTTGCCGGCGCTGGCCGCGGAGTCCCGGGTGAACCAGAACGACACCAGCCAGTACGAGCAGGTGCCGACCCCCTCCCAGCCGACGAAGGTGACGAGCAGGTTCGACCCGAGCACCAGGATCAGCATCGAGGCCACGAAGAGGTTCATGTAGAGGAAGAACTTGGGGAAGTCCCTGTCGCCCTTCATGTACCCGATGGAGTACAGGTGGATCAGGGAGCTGATGCCGGTGATGAACAGCACCATGGTCATCGACAGGGGGTCGACGTACAGGGCGGCGTGCACCTGGAGCCGGTCGACCGGGATCCACGACCACAGGTCCTGGCCGTACGAGCGGACCGGCGCGTTCACCTGCAGGAGGGAGAGGTACACGCCCACCGACACCGCGAACGAGGCCACCACGGCGATGGTGCCGACCCAGCCCGCGGCGGGGTCGCCGAGGCGCCGACCGGCGGCCAGCAGGATCCCGAAGCCGACGAGGGGCAGCAGGATGATCAGGTAGGTCAGGTGGAGCATCGCCCTCTCAGCCCTTCATCAGATGCAGGTCGTCGGCGTTGGCGCTGGCCCGGCGCCGGAAGATGGCCACCACGATGCCGAGGCCGACCACGACCTCCGCCGCGGCCACCACCAGCACGAAGAACACCAGCACCTGGCCGCCGATGTCGTGGAGGGTGCGGGCGAAGGTCACGAACGCCAGGTTGGCGGCGTTGAGCATCAGCTCGACGCACATGAACATGATCAGCACGTTGCGCCGCACCAGCACGCCGACGGCGCCGATGGCGAAGAGCACGGTGCTGAGCCCGAGGTACCAGGCGGGGCTGATGCTCATGCATCCACCTCGGTGTCCGCGGGGTCGACGTCGGCACCGGCCGGCGTGGCGACCGCACCGGTGGTCACGGCACCCGGGGTCCCGGGCGCCTCCGGGGCGCCGGGCGTGCGGTCGGTCACGACGTCGTCGGTCGGTGTCTCGTCCACCGCGTCCTCGGCCGATGTTGCCGGCGGGCGGCGGGCCAGGACCACGGCGCCGACGACGGCGATGATCAGCAGCGCCGAGGTGGCCTCGAACGGGAACAGGTACGTCGTGTACAACGACTTGCCCAGCAGGTTGACGTTGGGTGCGCCGGTGTCGCTCCCGGCCACCGAGGGCTGGCCGGTCGTCCACTTGGAGACCTGGCCGAGCAGCAGCAGGCCGGTGGTCCCGAGCACCACGAGGGCGATGGCCAGCGGACGCTGGCCGCGCAGGGGCTCCGCCCGGATGTCCTCCTCGCGGTCGACGCCCAGGAACATGATGACGAACAGGAAGAGGACGACGATGGCCCCGGCGTAGACGATCACCTGGACGGCGGCCAGGAAGTTGGCCTGCTGCAGGACGAACAGCACGGCCACCCCGAACAGCGTCATGACCAGCATCAGGGCCGAGTGGACCGGGTTGCGGGCCACCACCACGCCGACGGCGCCGGCGATGACGATGGCGGCGGCCACGGCGAAGACGCCGACGTCGGGGATGGTCGGGTGCCCGCTGGTGGCGGCCAGGGTCAGCAGTGCGGCGGTCACGAGTCGGCCGCCTCGGCCGTGTCGGTATCGGTGCCGGTGGCGGTGGCGGTGGCGGTGTCGGCGGACGGAGCCGACGGGGGGGGCGGCGCCGGCGTGACCGAACCCACCGCGTCGCGCTCGGAGTTGCCCGCCCGCTTGGCATCGGCATAGGCCAGGTCGGCCGCCTGCTTGTGCTTCTTGCCGAAACCCGGTCGGAACCGCTCGGCCTTCTCCATGGCCCGGCCGATGGCGCCCCGGGGGCCGCGCTTGTCGGCCGGCATGTCGACCGGGCGCAGGTGGCGCTCGAGCGTCTCGCGCAGCGGGATCGACCCGGTGGTGGCGTCGTCCCTTCGGCCGCTCTGGCCCCCCTCGGGGGCCCGCACGCCGAAGCCGAGCTCGCCCGACCACTGGACCTCGCCCTCGAAGGCGGCGGCCCCGGCCGGCGACGTGGCCCGCATCCACCCCGAGGTGTGGAGGTCGTCCCCCTCGCGCCAGTCCTCCCACGGCAGGTGCTGGGGCCGGCCGTCGTCGTCGACCAGCAGCTCCTCCTTGCCGTAGATGGCGTCGCTGCGGTTGGTGAAGGAGAACTCCATCAGCTTCGACTCGGTGATGGCCTCGGTCGGGCAGGCCTCCACGCACATGTCGCAGTNNCGCACGTAGATGCAGTCGGCGGGGCAGACGCCGGCGCACAGCTCGCAGCCGATGCACTTCTCCATGCCGTCCTCGTAGCGGTTGAGGACGTGGCGGCCGTGCTGGCGCGGCTGCTTCGGGCGCTTCTCCTCGGGGTACTGCCGGGTCACCGGCGGCCGGCCGAGGTGCTCGAGGGTGAGCTTGAACCCGCCCAGGAAGTTCTGGCGGCCGTGGGGCGGCTCGGGGGTCGGCATCAGCGGTCACCTCCTTCGGTGCGGGGGGCGGGGGGTACCGGCTCCTCGGCGCGGTTCCACAGTCGGAGCCCGATCGGGGGCAGCACGGCCCGTGTCTCCTCGCGCTCGGCACCGACGGCGAACGCCCGGGTGAGGAGGAAGCTGGCGGCCACCACCACGGCGGCCATGCCGATGCCCCACCATCCGTCGATGAGGAAGCCGGCGACGATCAGCAGCCAGCCCAGCGACAGGGGGATGAGGCGCTTCCAACCGAGGTCCATGAGCTGGTCGTAGCGCATGCGGGGCAGGGCGGCCCGGAGCCACACGAACACGAAGAGGAACACGATGGTCTTGCCCAGGAACCACAGGATCGGCCAGATCCACTGCGTGTGGGGGATGTGGGGCTTCGGCCCGTCGGGACCACCGAAGAAGAGGGTCACCGTGATGGCCGACATCGTGATGGTGTTCATGAACTCGGCCAGGAAGAACAGGGCGAAGCGGATGGACGAGTACTCGGTGACGAACCCGCCGACCAGCTCCTGGTCGGCCTCGACGAGGTCGAAGGGGGGACGGTTCGTCTCCGCCACGACGGCGATGAAGAAGATCAGGAACGGCACGACGGCCAGCCGGATGACGTTCCACTGCCAGAGGTGGCCGGCCTGGGCGTTGACGATGGTCCGGGTGCTGAGCGACCCCGTCACCAGGACGACCATGACGATCGTCATGCCGAGCGCGGCCTCGTAGGAGATCATCTGGGCCGACGCCCGCACCGACCCGAGCAGGGGGTACTTGGAGCCCGAGGACCAGCCGGCCAGCATGATCCCGTAGACGCCGATCGCCGACATGGCCAGCAGGAAGAGGATCCCCATGGGCGGGTCGGCGAGCTGGAGTTCGAACGTGTGGCCGAATAGCGTCACCTCTCCGCCGATGGGCACGATGGCGAACGCCAGGAAGGCCGGGATGATGGTCAGGTAGGGCGCCAGCTTGAAGACGAAGCGGTCCGCCTTGTCCGGGAGCAGGTCCTCCTTGAAGAACAGCTTGATGCCGTCGGCCAGAGTCTGGGCGATGCCGAACGGCCCGGCCCGGTTGGGACCGATCCGGCTCTGCATGTCCGAGATCACCTTGCGCTCGAACCAGATCATCAGCATCACCGACACCATCAGGGCGCCGAAGACCACCAGCACCTTGACGAGGACGATGAGCAGGACGACCCAGCCCACGCCGTGGGCGAAGAGCGGGTCGGTGCCGAGCAGCGGCGGGCCCGCGGTCACGGCGTCTCCATCCGCAGGTCGACCACCGGGAAGGCCTGGTCGATCAGGTCGGCGACGGTGCCGGCGCCGAGGGGCACGTTGAAGTCGGCGGCCACCGTCTTGCGGGGCAGCGACGGGTCGGGCTCCACCGGCACGAGCGCCGTGGCCGTGGCCGAGCGCAGACGCACGGTCCCGCCGGACGCCACCCCGAGTTCGTCGAGGTCGAACGGATTGGCCCGCAGCGCCCCCGGGGCCACCAGGCCGGCCAGCGACGGCACCGTCGCCACGGCGGTCCCGTCGTCGTAGAGGACGCGGGAGGCCACCAGGCGCACCGAGTAGCTGTCGAGGGGCGACACGTGGGGCACGTCGAGGTCGGGGGCGCCCGACAGCACGGCCGGCCGGGTCGGCCCGGACGGTTCGGCCGTCGTCTCGGAGTCGGGGCCGGCGTTGGGCGAGGCGGCGAGTCCGGCCTGGAGGCTGGCGCCCTGGCGCTCCACCGACTCCACGCCCGGCACGGCGATCGGGTCGAGCCGGGCGGGGCGACGGGCGAGTGCGACCGGGCCGGTGGACAGCGGGGCCACGATGCCGTCGGCGGCGCCGTGCGAGTCCAGGACGGCCTGGGTGATGCCGCGGTGTGACGGGGCCAACTGCTCGATCTCGTCCCACACCGCGCCGGTGGAGTCGTAGCCGAGGTCGTTGCCCAGGTGGACGGCCAGCTCGGCGGCGATCATCCAGTCCGGCCAGGCCTGGCCGGGCGGGACCAGCTTCTGCCCCAGGCGGAAGATCCGGCCCTCGATGTTCGTCGTGGTGCCGGGGCGCTCGTGGGCCTCGGCGGCCGGCAACACCACGTCGGCGTGGTCCAGCACGTCGCCCGGGGCGGTGGCCACGGCCACCACGAAGTCGCAGGCCTCCAGGGCCTTGGCGGCCAGGCGACGGTCGGGGAAGTCGGCCAGCGGGTCGGCGCCCAGCAGGACCAGCGCGTCCACCGGTCCGCCCGCGGCCTGGTCGCCGGCCGCGGCGGCCAGGATGCCGGCCGTGGTGCGCCCCCGGGCGGCGGGCACCGAGCCCCAGGCGGCCGTGTACCACTCGCGCCCGGCATCGAGGGACACGCGACCCGGCAGGATCCCGGGGGCCAGTCCCATGTCGAGGGCCCCGAGCACGTTGCCCCGTCGGAGGGCGGGCAGGAAGCGGGCCTCGGGCAGGGCGGCGGCGAGGCGCCGGGCGGCGTCGGCCACCAGCTCGCCGTCCTCGGCCAGCGACGGCCGACCCAGGACCACGACCACCGGGCCCTCCCCCACCAGCCGGCGGGCGGTCGCCAGTGCGTCGCCGTCGACCGTGGCCGGGGCGGCGGCGCCCGACACCAGTGCGTCCACCAGGCCCGCGGCCTCGCCCGGTCCGTACCGCAGCGAGGCGGCGGCGTACTCCGTGAGCGCCGTGGCCTGCGGCGACAGCTCCACCAGCGACAGGTCGCCGTCGGTGACCGCCGACCGGAGCCGGAGGAAGAGCACCGGCAGCTCCTCGCGCACGTCGCCGGTCAGCAGGATCACGGTCGAGGCCGCGGCCGCCTGGTCGATCGTGGCGCGTGGCAGGCCGAGCACCGTCTCCGCCGGCAGCCCGTCACCCAGCTGGGCGTCGACCGAGTCCGTGCCGAGCACACCCTTGGCCACGCGGGCCCAGGCGTAGGCGCCCTCGTTGGTGAGCCGGGCCCCCCCGATGACGCCCACCGCCGTCGGGTCGGCGGCCGCCGTCCGGCGGAGGCCCTGGGCCGCGGCCTCGAGGGCCTCGTGCCAGGAGACGGCCACCAGGCCGCCGTCCTTGCGGACCATGGGCTCGGTGAGCCGGACCTCGCTGTTCACGGCGTCGGCCGCGAAGCGACCCTTGTCACAGAGCCAGCCGTGGTTGACCGGATCGATGTCGATGCCGAGCAGGCGGGTCAGCCTGTTGGCCGAGGACTGGACGGCCACCCGGCACCCCAGGGCGCACGTGGTGCAGGTGGACTCCACCTGGTCCAGGTCCCACGGGCGGGCGGCGAAGCGGTAGGGCGACGCCGTCAGCGCACCGACCGGACAGATCTGCACGGTGTTGCCCGAGAAGTAGGAGGTGAAGGGCAGCTCGGGGAAGGT
>PMFY01000410.1 GCA_003157945.1 Acidimicrobiaceae bacterium
ACTGGGTGGCGAAGTCGAGCACGGTCCCGACGTCGCCGTCCCACCCGGCGACGGTCGCGTGCCGGCCCGTCGGGCGCAGCGGGTCGAGGCCGAGGAGCCCGCAGGCGTCGGCCACCGCCAGTGCCAAGATGGCGGTGGTGCCCGACGCGGCGGCAGCGGCCCAGAGGGCACCGACCACGGCGTCGAGGGCGTCGACAGCACCAGGGGCCACGCGTCGGAGGGTGTCGGCGCCGGAGGTCATGACGTCGACGCTATCCGCCCGTCGGGTCGCCGACCCCGCCGGTGCCACGACGGCACCGGTGTCGGTCCTACCCGCGGAGGAGGGTGACGAGGGTGTAGACCGCGAACCCGGCGAGCAGCACCCCGCCGGCCTTGCGGATCACCGTCAGGGGCAGGACCCGCAGCAGCGCCCGCCCGCCGAACGCGCCGAGGGCGGCGACCGAGGTGAGGGCGGCGAACGCGCCGATGAAGACGGAGACCGGCTGGTGGTACTTGGCGGCGAGGTTGGCCGTCAGGATCTGGGTGAGGTCGCCGAACTCGCCGACGAAGATGACCACGAAGGCGGTGGCGATGGGCTTGAGCCCGGCCGGTGCCTCCTCCACCTCCTCCTCACCCTCCTCCTCTTCCTCCTTCTCGGGGACGAAGAGGAGGTAGACCGCCCCTCCGGCGAAGAGCAGCGCGGTGACCGCCTCGACCCAGCGGTGGGGGAGCAGGGCCAGGAGCCGGCCGGCCAGGACGGCGATGCCGGCGTGGATGGTGAAGGCGGCCGTGGCGCCGATCCAGACCAGGACCGGCCGGTACCGGCTGCCCATGATCAGGGTGGCGATCATGGTCTTGTCGGGCAGCTCCGCCACGAAGATGAGCGCGAAGACGCCGAGGATCAGACCGATCTGCACCGGCTCAGGTTAGGGACTCGGCCGGGGTCGGGCGTGCACGCCCCGTGGGTGCGCGCCCGTGGCCCCGGACAGGTCTCAGCCCTCGAGTCCGAGCACCTCGGTGAGGGTGTCGGCCAGGTCCGCGGCTTCGCGCTGGCCGAACGCCACGCTCATGGCCAGCCGCTCCAGGATCTGCTCGACGGTGCGCCCGCCGGCGGCCAGCGGGTGGGAGTTGACGAACCCGGTCACCTCGGCGGCCAACTCGGGCGGCGAGCACAGGGCGCGGACACCGTCGAGCATGCGCGGCAGCGTGTTGGAGGGGAACTTCTCCGGGAACTCGTCCCACGCCCCGACGATCCGCCCCCAGGTGGCCGGACCGGTCTCGCGGTTGGCCAGGAGGAGGCGGATCAGGAAGGGCGCGTCCTGGCTGCGGACCTCGGTCATGGCCAGATCGAAGGTGCGGGCGGCGAGTTCGGGGGCACCGAAGGCGGCGAGCGCGTCGAGGAAGCGGTTCTCCTCCTGTGGTGTGGTGGCCGAACGGTACGTGGCCAGGCAGGCCTCGTACTCGGCGACGCCCCCGTCGGCGGCGACGATGTCGAGCACAGCGGTGGCCGTGTCGCCGTGCAGGGGTGTGGTCGCCCGGGCCGCGAACCGCCTGGACGCCTCGCTCCGTACGGCGGGGTCGGCCCCGATGGTGCCGAGCGTGCGCAGGACGGCCGACCGGAGCGACGGTGTGCGGTCGTCGTCCGCGGGCGACGGGTCCCAGCCCAGGTGGTCGGCCAGCGGGCCCAGCAGCGTCCGGACACCGGTGGCCAGGGTCGGACGGCCCTCGGCGGGCACGATGCGGTCGAAGAGGCCGATGGCACCGACCACCACCGACCACACGCTGGGATCACCCTCGCCCGAGTCGGCCAGGGCCTTGGCCAGTCGGAGGAGGTCGGCGACCCGGGCGTGGCCGGCCAACGTGGCGGCCCAGGTGTCCGACACCAGGTTGTAGCGCTCCAAGGGGGCGAGGTCGGCGAGCCGTCCGGCGAGGTGGGCCACCCGCTCGGGCGAGTAGGCCACCCGGTAGTAGCCGGAGCCCCCGGCGTTGATGACGATGTCGCCGGAGCCGCCGCTCGGCTGGGACGCGGCGGTGAGCAGCAGGGCGTCGTTCCACCCGGTGTCCGAGTCGAGCGCCCGGTGGAGGACCGGCACCTGCCAGCGGGACCCGATGGCCCCGCCCGGTGCACCCGAGTAGCAGAACGGCTGCTGGGCCAGCGTCCCGTCCGACCCGACGGTCACCAGCGGGTAGCCACCCTGGTTGATCCAGGTGTCCATGATGCGGGACACCGGCCGGCCGCTCGAGCGCTCGAGGGCGTCCCACAGGTCGCGCGTCTCGGTGTTGCCGTACGAGTGGGTGACGAGGTAGTCGTGGATGCCCTCGCGGAACACGTCCGGGCCGATGAACTGCTCGAGCATGCGCAGGACGCTGCCGCCCTTCTGGTAGGTGAGGACGTCGAACATGCCCTCGGCCTCCTCGGGCCGGCCCACCGGGAACTCGACGGGACGCGTGGCGTGCAGCCCGTCGACGGCCATGGCGGCCTCGCGTTCCACGCCGAAGCTCACCCAACGCTGCCAGTCGGGGCGGAAGGCGTCGACGGCCAGGACCTCCATGAACGTGGCGAAGGCCTCGTTCAGCCAGATGCCGTTCCACCACTTCATGGTGACGAGGTCGCCGAACCACATGTGCGCCATCTCGTGGCACACCACGTCGGCGATCCGTTCGAGCTCGACGCGGGCCGCGGTCGCCGGGTCCACCAGGAGGGCGGACTCGCGGTAGGTGATGCAGCCGAGGTTCTCCATGGCCCCGGCGGCGAAGTCGGGGATGGCCACCATGTCCACCTTGTCGCCCGGGTAGGGGATCCCGAAGTACTCCGTGAAGAACCGCAGCGCGTGGGCGCCCACCTCGAGGGCGAACTCGGTCAGGTGGCCCTTGCCCAGCGGGTGGACCACCCGCAGCGGCACCCCGTCGACGTCCACCGGGTCGGTGTGCCCGAGCGGGCCGACGACGAAGGCCACCAGGTAGGTCGACATGACCATGGTCGGGCCGAAGTGGACCCGCTTGCGACCGCCCGGCTCCGGGGTCTCGTCCACGATGGGGCTGTTGGAGTAGGCGGCGAGGTGGTCGTCGATGACCAGCGTGACCTCGAAGGTGGCCTTGAAGGCCGGCTCGTCGAAGCACGGGAAGGCCCGGCGGGCGTCGGTGGACTCCATCTGGGTGGTGGCGATGACGTGCTCGACGCCGTCCTCGTCCGTGAAGGTGGAGCGGTAGAAGCCGCGCAGCTTGTCGTTCAGGATCCCGGTGAAGGCCAGTCGGAGGGTGGCGGGGCCGACGGCGAGCCCGGGGCCGAAGGTGAGCGCCACCCGCTCCTCGGCGTCGTCGAGGTCGACCGATGCGGCGGCGAGCGCGTCGCCACCGGGCGTGACGACCTCCGCCGATGTGATGGCGAGCTCGGCGGCATTGAGCACCACCTGGTCCGTGGCCACCCCCACGGTCACGTCGATCTCCACCTCGCCGGTGAAGGTGGCGGCGCCGAGGTCCGGTGTCAGGGTCAGCCGGTAGGCGTGGGGCAGGACGGTGGTCGGCAGCCGGTAGGCGGACGCGTCATCGGTCGTGTGCCCGGAGGTCGAAGTGCGCATGCTGGGCAGGCTACCGTCGCGCCGTGCCCTCCGACCTCAGTTCCGAGCAGAATTCTGCCCCGTCCGCCGATGACGCCCCGTCCGGGGCCGCCGCTCCGACGACGCGTCTCGACGTGACGTGTGTCGGCAACGCGCTGGTCGACGTCCTCGCCGCCGCCACCGACGAGGACCTGCGTGCCCTCGACCTGGTGAAGGGGACCATGGCCCTCGTCGACCACGATCGGGCGTCGGCCATCTACGACCGCATGGGGGCCACGACGGAGGCGTCGGGTGGGTCGGCGGCCAACACCGCGGCCGGCGTGGCCGCGCTCGGGGGACGGGCCGCCTTCCTCGGCCGCGTGGCCGACGACGGACTGGGGCGGGCCTTCACCCACGACATCCGGTCGATCGGAGTCGCCTTCGATCCGACGCCCACCCCGGCGGTGCCGGGCGAGGTCGTCACCGGCCACTGCCTGGTCCTGGTGACCGAGGACGCGGAACGGACGATGGCCACCCACCTGGGGGTGGCCTCCGACTTCGGCGCCGTCGACCTCCATGACGGTCACCTGGCCTCGACGCAGGTCGTCTACCTGGAGGGCTACCTCTGGGAGCAGCCCACGGCCAAGGCGGCCATGCGGGAGGCCATCGAGGTGGCCCACCGCAACGACGNNCTCGGTGGCGCTGACGGTCTCGGACCCCTTCTGCGTGCAGCACCACCGGGCGGAGTTCCTCGAGCTCCTCGACGGCGAACTCGAGCTCCTGTTCGCCAACGAGGAGGAGGTGATGATGCTGTTCGGCGCCTCGTCCTTCGACGCCGCCGCCGACGCCGTCGCCGAGACCGGCGTCCTGGCCGCCCTGACCCGGGGGTCGAAGGGCTCGGTGGTCGTCACCCCGTCCGGCACGATCGAGGTGCCCGCGGCGCCGGTGGAACGCGTCGTCGACACCACCGGGGCCGGTGACCTGTTCGCCGCCGGATTCCTCTACGGCATCACCAACGGCCTGGCTCCCGACCAGGCCGCCCGGCTCGGCGGGGTGTGCGCCGCCGAGGTGATCTCCCATGTGGGCGCCCGTCCCCTGGGCGACCTGCGGGCGCTGGCCCTGGAGGCCGGCCTCTTCACCTGAGCCCCGGTCGGCCCGGCGCGGGCCGACGGACGGTTCGGTCGGCCCGGCGCGGGCCGACGGACGGGCCGGTCGGCGGGACAGCGGAATGCGGCGTGCCCTAGGGTCGTCACCTATGCATCGGCTCCCCGTGCGCCCGGCGGCCTCGTTCGTGCTGGTGATCGGGCTCGCCCTGGTCCTGGCGGGTGTCCCCTCGTCCGTGGGCGGCGCCACCGCCGCCACCATGACGACCGACACCTCCGCCGCCTCCGTCACGGCCGATACCACCCCACCGTGTGACGCCGACTGCCAGGCCATCACCACCGGGGGGCAGGCCCTCGTCGACGGTTCCGGTGGGCCTCCGGGGACGATCGTGCTCGTCGACCGCAACGGTTCGACGGCGGAGTACAGCTTCGGGACCGCCGAGGTGGGCCAGGCCGAACCGATCACGCCGACGACCCACCTCCGCCTGGCCAGCGTGTCCAAGATGTACAGCGGCGCCGTGGCCCTCGCCCTCGTCGCCCGGGGCGAACTCCGGCTGTCGGACCCGGTGGGCCGCTGGGTCCGGGACCTGCCGGCCGCCTGGCGGCCGGTGACCCTGGCCGAACTGCTGCAGCACACCAGCGGCCTCCCGGACTTCATCCGGACCTCCGGGTTCGTCGACGACATCACGGCGAACCCCTACGACCCGCCGTCGCGCTTCGGACTCGTCCGGCTGGCCTTCGACACCAAGCCGGCGTTCCGACCGGGGTCGTCCTACGCCTACTCCAACACCGACAACGAGCTCGTGGCGCTGATGGTCCAGGGTGTCGCCCACCGCTCCTACGAGCACGAGCTCGCCGCGCTGGTCACCGGTCCGCTCGGGCTGGACCAGACCTCGCTGCCGCAGACCGAGGACCTCCCGACGCCCTACGCGCACGGTTACCAGGTGGCGGTGGGCGCCGTGCCGGACGACGTCACCAACGGGTTCTCCGCCGGCTGGTCCTGGGCGTCGGGTGGCATCGTGTCGACGCCGACGGACGTCGACCGGTTCGTCCGTGCCTACGTCAGCGGGTCGCTGACCACACCGGCGGCCCACGCCCGCCAGTTCAGCTTCCGGCCGGGATCGTCGGAGCCCCCGGGACCGGGGACCAACTCGGCCGGCCTGGCCGTCTTCCGGTACCGGACCCCGTGCGGCACCGTCTACGGCCACACCGGCAACACCCTCGGCTTCACCCAGTTCGCCGCCGCCACGGCGGACGGCACCCGGTCGGTGGTGGTGCAGGTCAACGCGCAGGTCACGCCGGGCAAGGCCACCGAGCAGGCGTTCGCCCGGCTGCTGGCGCTCGAGGGGTCGGCCGTCTGCGCGGCCCTGGCCCCCTGACGGGCCGGCCGGCGGTGGGTCAGTCGTCGACCGGGTCGACGGGCCGGAAGACGAAGGGCAGGTCGCCGATGCGGACGAGGAGCGAGGCGACCTCACGTCCGAGGGGCGCCAACGCCTCGTCCAGGCTGCCGAGGTCCTCCAGGGTCGCCTCGTCGATGGCGCACGAGCCCTCGTAGGCCACCTCGATGGCGCACTCGGGATCGTCGCCACCCGCCAGGAGCATCTGCTCGATGGTGGTGGGGCCGCGCACCAGTGGCTCGCCGAGCACCGGCAGCGACGCGGGCAACGTGGCCAGCAGGGGCTCGGCGTCGGGCACGCCGTCGAGGCCCTGGACCCGGAAGGCGATCTCCACCAGCACCTCGGGCGGCTCGTCGGGGTCGTCGCCGATGGCCCAGCTCCGGTAGGAGGTCTGACTCCAGGTCGGCCAGTCGAGGCTGGTGTCCACCCGGATCCGCGCCGGGCGCTCCTCGCCGGGAAGGCTGTAGGACGTCTCGAAGCTCACGTCGCCCAGGAAGACGTCGACCTGGAACCGCTCCTCGACGGCCTGACGCTGCAGCAGCGCGGCCTCGAAGGAGTTCCGGTGGGCGGAGACGAGGTGGGTGAAGACGTGGTCCAGCATGGCGGGGCAGAGGCTACCGTTCTTCCGTGAGCACCTCGTCCGGAGCACCGACGACCCGCCCCACCCNNGGTCCGTCGTCGACGCTCCACGCCATCGCCGGCGCCCTCGACGCGGGCGCCACGGGCATCGAGCTCGACGTCCACGCCACCGCCGACCACCGGCTGGTGGTCTGCCACGACGCCACCGTCGACCGGACCACGTCGGCCACCGGGGCCATCGTCTCGTTCACCTACGAGGAGCTGGCACGCCTCGACAACGCCTACTGGTGGGCTCCGGGGGCCGACGTCAGTCCCGGCCTCGACGAGTCCACCTACCCGTTCCGGGGGCGGGCCCCCGCGGACCACCGGTTCGGCTTCGCCCTGCTGGAGGAGGTCCTCGAGGAGTTTCCGGACACGGTGCTCAACCTCGACATCAAGCAGACCGGTCCGGTGGTCCCGCCCTACGAGGAGGCCCTGGCCGACCTGCTGCGGCGGTTCGACTGTGCCGACCGCGTGATCGTGGCCTCGTTCCTCGATCCCGCCACCGACGCCTTCTCGGCCTACGCGCCCGAGTTCTCGACGTCGATGGGCACCGTGGCCACCGCGGCGTTCTACCGGGCGGTGCAGGCCGGCGAGCGTCCGGCGGCGACCCGCCACGTGGCCCTGCAGGTGCCGGCCGCGTTCGGGGACGTCACGCTGGTGGACGCCCGCTTCGTCGAGGCGGCCCACGAGGAGGGCCTGGCCGTCCACGTGTGGACGATCGAGGAGGAGTCCGAGATGGAGGAGCTGTGCGGCCTCGGGGTCGACGGGATCATCACCGACCGGCCGTCGGCCCTGGTCGGGGTGCTGGACCGGCTCGGCTCCGCCTGGGCTCCACGGTGACCGCCGCCAGGACGGTGGGCCGGGGCGCGACGGACCAGAGGGGCGGTATCGCCCTGCGGCACGGACATGAACGGCCCCGACCGGTCACCCGGTGCGGGAGGAGGGACGGGGCGGAGCCGCCCGGTCCCGGGGGGCGACGGTCAGCCGCGCCCGCAGTTCGGCTTCTTGCCGTGGTTGGCCTTCTTCTTGGCCCGGAGCTTGCGCTTGTTGGTTCGCTTAGACACAGTCCGGCAAGGCTACTCGGTCCGGGGCGTCCGCGGCCAACGGGGCACCCGTGCCCCGGGGGGTCGGGCCGGGGGCCGGTGCGGGGGCCGATGCGATGACCTGGCTGCTGCGCGACGGCGACGTCCTGGCTGCGGCCGAGGTCCTGGAGGGCTTCGGCGGTCGGGCCCGGGGTCTCCTCGGGCGGACCGGCTACGACGGGGCGATGGTCCTGCCCGGCACCCGCTCGGTGCACACGATCGGCATGCGCTTCGCCATCGACGTGGCCTTCTGCGACCGCGACCTCGTGGTCCTCGACACGGCGCGGGTGCCGCCGCTCCGCATGACGGTCCCCCGACGGGGCTGCCGCACGGTCATCGAGGCCGAGGCCGGTGCCTTCGAGNNCGGCACCGAAGACGGCGACGGCCGGGGGGACGAACCGGCGGAGGACGGACCCCACCCGGTGCCGCCCGTGGCGGGCGCGGTGGGGGCCCTGGTGGTGGTGGGCACCCCGATCGGAAATTTGGGCGACCTGTCGCCCCGGGCCGTCGCCGCACTGGCCTCGGCCGACGTCCTCTACGCCGAGGACACCCGGCACTCCCGCAAGCTGCTCAGCCACGCGGGGATCACCGGCGTGCCGCTGCGTTCGCTGCACGAGCACAACGAGGCCGACCGCGTCGACGAGGTGGTGGCCGCGGTCGCCGCCGGCCGCACGGTCGTCCTCGTCAGCGACGCCGGGATGCCGGCCGTGTCCGACCCCGGCGCCCGTGTGGCCGCCGCCGTGGCCGACGCCGGACTGACCGTCACGGTGGTGCCGGGGCCGTCGGCCGTGCTGGCTGCCCTGGTGTCGAGCGGACTGGCCACCGACCGCTTCTGCTTCGAGGGGTTCCTGCCCCGGTCGGGACGGGCCCGGGCCGAACGCCTGGCCGAGCTCGCCGTCGAGCCGCGCACCTCGGTCCTCTTCGAGGCGCCGGGCCGGGTGGCCGCCACCCTGGCGGACCTGGCCGCCGTGTGCGGCGACGACCGGCCCGTGGCCGTGGCCCGGGAGTTGACCAAGCTCCACGAGGAGGTCTGGCGCGGCACCCTGGCGGACGCCGCCGCCTGGGCCGCCGGCGGCCTCCGGGGCGAGGTCGTGCTGGTCCTGGCCGGGGCCCCCGAGCGGGCGGACGTCGAAGTGGCCGACGCCGTGCTGGAGGCCGACGTGACGGCGGCGCTGGCCGCCGGCGCCCGGACCCGGGGGGCGGTGGACGAGGTGGCGGCGCGTCACGGTGTGCCCCGGCGGCGGGTCTACGAGCTGGCCCTGCGGCAGCGCGAGGGGGCCGCCGCCTCGGAGGACGAGGAATGACCGACCCCCGGCGGGTGGCCGCCCCGTTCGGGGGTGGGGGAGCCCGGTCGGGCCTGTAACGCCGGACCGGGGGGAACGGACCGTACGTCGGAACGGCCCCACCGGCCGATCCCGACATCCTCGTCCCACCCGACCCATCCGACCCCACCACCCGACTGCAGGAGGTCCACCGATGTTCGGACGCACCACCACCCTCGATGCCAGCCAGGCCCCGCCGATCGGGCCGGACGACGTGCCCGAGGGACTCGACCGGGCCGCATTCGCCGCCGGCTGCTTCTGGGGGGTCGAGGAGTTCTTCCTCGCCGTCCCGGGCGTCGTCGACGCCGTCTCGGGCTACGAGGGCGGCGAGGTGGACCACCCGACCTACGAGCAGGTCTGCTCGGGCCGGACCGGGCACGCCGAGGCCGTCCTGGTGACCTTCGACCCCACACGGGTCACCTTCGAGCAGCTGCTCGAGGAATTCTGGCGCCACCACGACCCCACGACCCTCAACCGCCAGGGCCCGG
>PMFY01000295.1 GCA_003157945.1 Acidimicrobiaceae bacterium
GTAGCCGTCTTCGACCTGGGCAGCAGCTCGTTCCATCTCATGGTGGTCGACGCCTCGCGTGACGGTCGGCTCGAGCCGGTCCTCCGACGGCGGTCATTCCTCCACCTGGGCACGGAGGTGGCCCGCACGGGCGATGTGCCGGGCGACCGCTCCGCCCTCGCCGTGCGCACGGTCAAGCGCCTGCACGGTGCCGCCGAGGACGCCGGCGCCGACGTGGTGGTGGCCCTGGCTACCGCCGCACTGCGCGACGCCGGCAACGGCACACGACTGCTCGGCCGGATGGAGCGTATCCTGGGGAGTCCCATCACCCTGCTCACCGGTGAGGAGGAGGCACGGCTGTGCTTCCTCGGGCAGCGGGCAGGCGTCTGGGTCGGCGACCAGCCGGTGCTCGGCCTCGACCTGGGTGGCGGGAGCCTGGAGGCCGGAATCGGGACGGTCGACTCGGTCACTGCGGTCACCAGTGTCGCATTGGGCACCGCCCGGATCCGGGGCGAGCTCGACACGGGCGACCGACTGACCGGCGCCGAGCGCACCGCCATCGCCGGACTGGCCGCGGAGCGTTCCGGACCCATCGCCGACATGCTGGCCGCCTCGCCGACGGCGGCTGACCGGGTCATCGCCAGCGGAGGCACCGTCCGTGCACTCGCCCGCCTGGCCATGGGTCTCCATCGGCCGCCGCCTCGCTCGTCGGCCGCCCCGTCGGTCAATCAGGTGGAACTTCCCGCCGGTCAGTTACGCGAGCTCGCCGACCGCCTGGCCACGCTCGACCTCGACGCCCGGATGGCCCTGCCCGGGATCCAGGCCCGCCGGGCACCCCTTCTGCCGATCGGCGCCCTCGTCCTGTCCACCCTGGTCGACCGCCTGGGCCTGCGTGGCCTGGTGGTGAGCGAGTGGGGACTACGGGAGGGGGCCGTCCTCGACAGCCTCGCCCTCCCGGCCGACAACAGCTGACGGGGTCGCGGCGGAGCCCGAAGGGCGCGGGTTGGGTCGGGCGGCGCAGGGCGGGGGTCGCAGGGCGGGGGTCGGGCGGCGGACCACTGTCCGCCGCCGTCACCCCGAACTAGGCGTTCTTGCCCAGGATCCTGTTCATTCCCGTACCGCAGACGGGGCACTTGCCCTTGGCGGACCTTCGACCGTTGGCCATCTCGACCACCTCGCCGTCGAACTCCCGCTTCTCCCGGCATTTCACGCAGTAGCCCTCGTACGTAGCCATGCTTCCTCCTCCTGCTCGAGTGGCGCCCGATCGGACACCCGATGGATCGACGGTATCGGCCCCTCCTCGTGGAACGGGGGATGGGAGCGCCGACTGCTAACTGGAGCAAGCAGGCGGTCGCGCTCAGCGAGTGGCTCGGCGAGCGGCCCGTGGTCCCCGTCGCCGGGTCAGGCGTCGGGCTGGTCGGGGGGCTGGTTTCCGTTGGACGGCTCGCCGAAGGACTCGGGGACCTCGGCCGGTGCCAGGTTGGCCAGCATCTCCTCGATGCCTTCCGGGGGCAGGGGCGGGCTGAAGTAGTAGCCCTGTGCCGTCGTGCATCCCCGCTGGAGGAGCACCCGGCTCTGCAGCAGCGTCTCCACGCCCTCGGCCACGCACGACAGCCCGAGGCGTCCGGCCATGCCGATGATGGCCGACACGAGGCTGCTCTCCTCGTCGGTCGGACCCAGGACCTGGACGAACGACTGGTCGATCTTGAGTGTGCTGACCGGGAACGTGCCGATGCGATCGAGTGACGAGTTGCCCTGGCCGAAGTCGTCGATGGTGAACCGCACGCCGAGGCGGCGGAGCCGCTCGATGTTCTCGGTGGCCGGGCCCGACCGGTCGAGGACCACCCGGTCGGTGATCTCGAGCTCGAGGAACTCCGGTGCGACCCCCGTGTCGTTCAGGGTCCGCTGGACGCTGTCGAAGAAGTCGGGGCTGGCCAGGTCGCGTGATGCGAGGTTCACCGACAGGCGCAGCGGATCGAGACCGTGGTCACGCCAGGCACGCAGCTGGCGGCAGGCCTGCCAGAGCACCCAATTGTCGAGGGAGACGATCAGATCGCTCCGCTCGGCCATGGGGATGAAGTGGGGCGGCTCCAGGATGCCCAGCGTGGGATGGTCCCAGCGGATCAGGGCCTCGACACCGACGATCTGGGCGGTGCGGAGGTCGATGTAGGGCTGGTAGAGCAGGAAGAACTGGTTCCCGTCCAGAGCGGAGATGAGGTCGCTGTACAGCTGGCGGTCGTCGAGCGCCCGTCGTCCGGGGTTGACCGGGTCCGGGGCGTTGTGGAACATCTCGAAGGCGTCACGACCGAGGTCCTTCGCCCGGTACATGGCCTCGTCGGCCCGGTTCAGCAGGTCGTCGTAGCTGTCGCCGTGCTCGGGGGCGATGGCGATGCCGACGGAGGCCGAGGTGACGACGTGGTCGCCGAAGATCTCGAACGGTGTGTGCATGGCATCGAGGGTGCGCTCGGCCAGCTGGTTGATGGAGAGCTGATCGACCAGGCCCGGCAGGAGTATGGCGAATTCGTCCCCGCCCACCCGGGCCACCGTGTCCTGGCTCCGGACCGTCTCGACCAGCCGCTGGCCCACCTGCTGGATGAGCAGGTCGCCGGTGGTGTGGCCGTAGGTGTCGTTGACCGTCTTGAAGTTGTCGAGGTCGACGAAGAACATGCAGACCGGCTCGCCCACCCGGCGCGACCGCACCAGCTCCTGCTCGACCCGGTCCTCGAAGAGGCGCCGGTTGGGCAACCCGGTCAGCGAGTCGTGCCACGCCATGTGCGACACCTTCTCGAGGAGCTCCAGGTTCTGGATGGCGGTGGCCGCCTGGTCCGACAGGCCGCAGAGACGCTCATGGAGGTCGGGGTCGTGGATGGCGGCGCGGGGGGTGTCGGAGGAGAAGTTGGCGGCGATCACGCCGAGGAACTCGCCTGCGGCGAACAGGGGCGCCACGACGGACGCCGGCACCTCGGACGCCTCCATCAGGGCCCGCAGCTGGGGGTCCTCGACGACTGAGGCATCGAGGATCATGACTTCGTGGCCGCTGATCATGCGCTGGATCAGCGGGTTGTCGGCCTGGACACTGAGGGCGTCGCCGTCTGCGCCGGCGCGGGGGCTGCCGACGTGGACCTGGGTGGCCGAGGACGACGTCGACCAGTGCGGCACGATCGGTCCGAGATCGGCGTCGGGGGGCGTCAGGCCGGCGGTGTAGGCCCCCAGGACCAGGCGGGACCGGTCTCGGTCCCAGAGGTAGACGGTGGACTGGTCGCACCCGGTGACCACCGGGACCGTGTCGGCCAGGATCTGGAGTGCCTGGGCGAGATTGGTGAGTCCGGACAGCTTCTCGCTGAAGGACAGCAGCGTCCGGGCGGTGGAATTGCTCCGACGGGCGTCGCTCAGCACCGCGCACACGTCGAGCACATTGCCCGCGTACCGGGCGAAGAGGCGAAGGATCCGCTCTTCCGTGTCGGCGTCCGTGTCGTCCGGACCGAAGAACTCGGCGATGCGTCCGTAGCGTCGGAGCGGCGTGGCGATGTCGACCACCCGCCGATCGTCGCCGGCCTCGTCGGCCTCGTCGGAGGTCCCGCTCCACAGCTCAGCGGCCAGACCCCGGGCCTCCTCGGGCGAGAGGCCCCGATAGTGCAACTCGAGCGGGAGCCCTGCACCCGGCCGGACCGTGAGGAGGTAGCGCTCGGCGCCGAGCACCTGGTCGGCCCGTCCCGCGAGGTGGCTGACCACGTGCTCGACGTCATGGTCCAACACCTCGAGTGTGGACGATGCCGTGTCCTCGAGGAGGAGCTCGAGGCGGCCCACCTCGGCCCGCGACCGAGCCGCCTCCGCCTCCGCCCTCCGGCGGAGCCGCTCGTCCTCGGCACCGGAACCGCCGGTGGTGGCGGTCGCCGCCGCCTCCCAGTGGGCGGCGCTCGCCAGGGCCTCGACCAGGTCGGCACGGGTGGCCCGGAGCTGCTCGGCGAGTACCTCGGTCTCCGCGCGGCCGTTCGCCGTGGCCCCCGGTGCAGCAGAGGTGGCCGGTTGCCACTCCGGTCCGCCGAGGTGCCCCTTCGTCCTCAACGGACGTACGTCCGACCGCTCCGGGCCCGGAGCGAACTCGGAGTGCCCGTCTCGACCGAACGGGGCGTCTTCGTCGTAGGTGTCATACAAGGTCTCGTCGTTGGACTCGTAGTTCTCGTCGTAGGACTCGTCGTAGGTCTCGTCGTAGGACTCGTCGTAGGACTCGTCACGGGAGTCGTCACTGGACTCGTCGTAGGTCTCGTCGAAGGTCACGACGGTGGGTCCAGGGGCCGACCTGTCGGCGGGCGTCGGCGAGGAGGGAGGCATCGCCCCGGGGTGAGTGACCGGGTCGGTACCCACGGGACGTCCGTCGCTGTCCCGCCGGGTGGTGCGACCACCCGTGTACCGGTCGTCATCGGCGGGATCGACACGGCTCCACGCGGTGTCTTCGCCTGTTCGGGTGGAGGTGGATCCGGTGGCGCCGGTGCTGGCGGAGCCGAGTCCACTGGCGCCGTGCTCGGCCCCCGTGCTGGTTCCCGTCGGCGCACCGAGATGGCCCACCGGTTCCCATGCCACGACATACCGGCAGAATCGGCCACCCCTTGCCGCGCACTCGTGCTCCACCACCCGGGCGGGTCGTCTGCCGAACAGGACAGGCAGTCGGGTCAGGAGGCCCCGCGTCAGGTCGCAGAGGTGGGCCTGGCGTTCCCCACCGGACGCCGCGACCTGCACCAGAGCGTGCCCGGGACCGACCTCGAGCGCCAGGGCCTCGGTGGACCCCTCGAACTGCTCGATCAGGGCACCGATGTGGCGCACCGCCACTTCGGGCGAGCCGAGCGTGGCCAGGCGAGCGGCCGCGGGGTCGTCGCCGGCCCAGAGGAGCTCCTCGCCGACGTGCAGCCCGATGGCTCCGTCGCCGGTGACGAGCGCCCCGGCGGCGAAGAGTGCCGCGGCGTCTGCCAGCGGCGTCCACGTCGTCGTGGCACCGAGTGTCGGGAACGAGCGCTCGTCGGCCGCCAGCGCCAGGGCCTGGGCCACGCCGGGATCGCCGGCTTCGTGGCGTACCCGGGCCAGGAGCGCGTGGACCACGGTTCCCGACACGCCGGAGCGTGCCGGTTCCCGATGGCCGTCGTCGTCGACTCCAACCGTCATGTTCCCTCGTCCGACCTTTCCGCACCGCGGAACGCGTCGCCGCGACCGGTGCTCCTACCTCCATCGTCCTCCCGTACCGGTTGCTTTAGCCCAGTTCCGGCCCTTCCGACCTGCGCTCACGTCCCCCGAGACGCCGGACGGACCTCCCCCTAGACTTGTCGTCATGACCATCCTCGATACCCCACTGCACACCCTCCAGGGCGAACCGACGACGCTCGGCGACTACCGGGGGAAGACCCTGCTGGTCGTCAACGTGGCCTCGAAGTGCGG
>PMFY01000328.1 GCA_003157945.1 Acidimicrobiaceae bacterium
TGTTCGAGAGGTCGAAGCCGCGCACCTGGTAGATGCCCTCCGTGACCTCGTAGAGGCCGTGGCGGCAGTTGAGCTGACCCTGGCGCCACAGGCTGGCGTTGGCCGTCTCGGGGCAGGTGCCCTCCAGGAAGGCCCACCCGTCCATGTCCCAGATGCGGCGCCCGTCGGCGTCGCTGATCGTCATCGGCTCGATGCTGGCGATGAAGCCCCGGTCGGCGTTCTCGAAGTCGGTCCGGTCCTTGAAATCGGCTGGCATGGTGGTGCGCTCCTCTTCTCCGGATCCCCGGTCTTCCCCGAGTGATTGTCCAGGAACCGAGGGGCGCGGTCCAGGGGCGTTCGCCCCTTCGTGCACGGACGCCCCCCAACCCCGGACGTTCGGGGGCGTTCCCTCTAGGATCGTCCCCGGCGCGGGCCGGAGGCCCGCACGAAATGTCCCGCCCCCGGCCCGAGGCGACGCGGATCAGGGGGGCGGCCGACCAAAGGGGAGCGATGCGTATGACCGGTCCGGCGAGCACACCCGTCACACCGCAACCACAGGGCACTGTCGCGGTCCCATTCGGACCGCTGGCCCACTACGAGCAGGGCATCCTCGACCGCATCGAGAACTTCAAGGCTCCCCGCCAGGAGTGGCGCCGCATCTTCTCCGAGGTGCTCGGCACCTTCTTCCTCGTGCTGGTGGCGGCCGGCGGCCCGATGATCGACCACTCCATCCCGGGGTCGGTCGGACGCGCGGCCGCCGTCGTCGCCCCCGGTCTCATGGTGATGGCCGTCATCCTCTTCATGGGCAAGGTGTCGGGCGCGCACCTCAACCCGGCGGTGACCCTCGCCTTCTCGCTCCGGAGTGACTTCCCGTGGCGTCGGGTGCCCGGCTACGTCGTGGCCCAGATGGCGGGAGCGCTGCTGGCCGCGCTGTTCCTCCGCTCGGTCATCAACGTGTCGGCGACGTACGGGTCCAACTACCCGGCGCACGGGTACTCGAACATGGCCGCGTTCTGGATGGAGCTCATCCTGACCGTGGGTCTGGTCAGCGTCATCCTGGGCACGGCATCAGGGGCGCAGAACATCGGCCTGTTCGGAGCTCTCGGCGTCGGGGGGTACATCGCCCTCGCCGGCCTGTGGGCGAGTCCCATCTCGGGGGCCTCGATGAACCCGGTGCGCACCTTCGGGCCCGACATCGTCTCGGTCGACGGCACCTCGTGGTGGGTCTACCTGGCCGGCCCGCTCCTCGGGGCCGTGCTGGCGGTGGGGATGGCGTACCTGTTGCGGGGCCCGGGCGGCGGCACCACGGGATCACTGGCGGCTCAGGGGAGCATCAATCCCCGGATCACCCGCCCGGGCAAGGCCTGAGCGGACAGACCCCGGGCGGAGAGGGCCCAGGCGCACGGGGCCCGGGCGGGCAGGCCGGAACTAGCCGCCGACGAGCTTTCCCAGAGCGGCGGCATGCCAGGTGGACCGTCCGGCACGGTCCTCGGCCCGGTCGGCCGTGCCCGCCAGCCGCAGCCCGGCATTGATGCCGACGTAGCGGAACGGCTCGGGCTCCCACCGCCGCGAGCGGTGGTTGACCCACGGCAGCGCCGTCAGGTCGGTGGACTCCCCGAGGACCAGGTCGCGCAGGGTGCGCCCGGCCAGGTTCGTGGTCGACAGTCCGTCGCCCACGTAGCCGCCGGCCCACGCCAGGCGTGCCGAGCGGTCCAGCCCGACCGACGAGAACCAGTCCCTCGAGATGCCGAGCGGTCCGCCCCACGCATGGGTGACCTTCGCACCGGCCAGCGCGGGGAACAGTTCGACCAGGGTCCGGCGCAGTGCCTCGTGGACCCCGGCGTCGCGGTCGTACTCGGGTCGGATGGCGGAGCCGAAGTGGTAGGGCGCGCCACGGCCGCCGAAGGCCAGGCGACCGTCCTCGGTGCGCTGGCCGTAGATGACGAGGTGGCGGTGGTCGGCGAAGGTCTGGCGGTCACCGAGGCCGGCCCCGTCCCAGAATTCGTCGGGCAGCGGTTCGGTGGCGATCATGAGGGAGTAGACGGGCACGAGGTCGCGGTCGTGTCCCTCGAGGGTGCGGGTGTAGCCCTCGGTCGCCCGCACGACGGTGCCGGCCCGCACGGTGCCCCGGTCGGTCGTCACCAGGCCGGGAGCGATGGACCGCACGGTGGTGCGCTCGTAGATGGTGACGCCCTGGCGCTCGACGACGAGGGCCAGCCCGCGCACGAGCCGCGCCGGGTCGACGGCGGCACAGTGCGGGGTGAAGGTCCCGCCCAGCACGTCGGTCGCCCCGACCTGGTCGCGTGCCTCGCCGGGCGAGAGGAAGCGGAGGTCCTCCTCACCGATGCCCCGCAGGCGGGCCTCGGCGATCTCGTCGTGCGTCCGCTGCAGCTGGGCCGGGGTGCGGGCGAGCACCACGGTGCCGCCCTGGTGGAAGCCGCAGTCGATGCCCTCGGCGGCGACCACGCGCCCGACCTCGCGCACGGTCTCCTGCATGGCCAGGCGCTGGGCGGTCCCCGCACCGGGGCCGGCCGCCTTGTCGAGGGTGGCCTCGGACACGCTGAACAGCGCCGAGCACCACCCGCCGTTGCGCCCCGACGCGCCGAATCCGGCGACGTCGCGCTCGAGTACGGCGATGCGCAGCCCGGGATCGCTCCGACTCAGGTAGTAGGCCGTCCACAGCCCGGTCAGCCCGCCCCCGACGACGGCGACGTCCACCTCGAGGTCGCCGGGCAGCCCCGGCCGGACCGACAGGTCGCCCGGCAGCCCGTCCCACCACAGGGAGAGCGCCCGGTAGCGCTCACCCGACGGCGGGGTCAGATCTGCTTCCACGCCTCGGTCAGGACGTCGCGCAGGCGGGTGGTGATGTACTCGAACTCCTCGGGGCCGCAGGTGAGCGGCGGGGCCAGCTGGATGACGGGGTCGCCCCGGTCGTCGGCGCGGCAGATGAGGCCGGAGTCGTAGAGGGCGTGGGACAGGTAGCCGCGCAGCAGGCGCTCGGCCTCGTCGTCGTCGAACGTCGCCTTGGTGTCCTTGTCCTTGACCATCTCGAT
>PMFY01000358.1 GCA_003157945.1 Acidimicrobiaceae bacterium
AGCTGGCCGCCCTGGGTGAAGGTGATCACCGCGTGGGTGTGGGGGGCCTTGGCCTCCTTGACGCTCTTGACCCGGTGGAGGGAGCCGCCCGAGCCGAGCTGCACGACCAGGGTGGCCCCGTCGTCCAGGACCAGCAGGACGTAGGTGCCCGCCCGGTTGATGGCGGTGATGGTCCGGCCCTCGAGCTGGGCCCGGAATTGCTTCGCGCTGGGGTGGCGGCTGACCGTGCGACCGTTGCGCACGTCCACCGCCTTGATCTTCCGTCCCACGACCTCGCCCTGGAGGTCGCGTCGGATGGTCTCGACTTCAGGAAGCTCAGGCATCTCCCCCGCCTCTCTCGGCTTCCAGCGTTGCGCAGGCCACCTGGGCGGCGACCTGCTCTGCGTCCTTCTTGGAGCGCCCCTCCCCCGTACCGAGGCACCGGCCAGCAACGTACACCGTGGCCAGGTACCTCCGGGCGTGATCGGGGCCGAAACCCTCCACGTCGTAGTGCGGGACCCCGCGACCCAGGCGCACGGTCTCCTCCTGGAGGCGGCTCTTGTGGTCGGACTCGCCCGGCTCCCCCACGGCGGCGTCGATCCGGTCCGAGAGCTGGGCCAGGACGAGGTTCCGGGCGGCCTCGAGGCCCGCATCCAGGTAGACGGCGCCGATGACGGCCTCCATGGTGTCGGCCAGGATCGAGACCTTCGCCCGGCCGCCCGAGGCGTCCTCACCCTTGCCGAGGCGCAGGTGGGCGGGAATGCCCAGGTCGGTGGCCACCTCGGCCAGCACGTGCGCGTTCACCACCGAGGCGCGGACCTTGGAGAGCATGCCGTCCGACAGGCCCGGATAGGTGCGGTACGAGTGCTCGGCCACCACCAGCCCGAGGACGGCGTCACCGAGGAACTCGAGGCGCTCGTTGGAGGCGCGGTCGCCGTTCTCGGAGCACCACGACCGGTGGGCCAGCGCCTGTCCGAGCAGCTCGGGGCGGGTGAAGCTGTGCCCGATGCGCTGGGCCAGCCGCTCGTCGGCGGCGGTGTCCCCCACGTCGGCCCGGGGCGCCATCGGGCGCCTCAGGCCCCCTCGAGCTTGGTGTGCACGTANNAGGCCCTCGACCAGCTCGATCAGGGCCAGGGAGTCGGCATCGAGGTCCTCGGCGAACGACGAGGACTCGCTGATGGTGGACGGATCGATCTCGAGGATGTCGGCCAGGAGCTCGCGGATGAGCTCCAGGATCTGCTGACGGTCCATGGGACCCTTCTCCACATGGGTCTCAGCGGGCACGGCGTCTCCTGGTTCGGGGTCGGGACCCGGGCCGGAACTCGGCGCAGGGCTGGACAGATGTTACCCGAGGGCACCTGGGCCGACGGGTCAATCGGGGCCCCCGGCACCGAATCGGTCGCACGGTCCCCGACGACCGGAGTGCGCCCGGGACGCCGCCCGACGCACCCCCCGACGCACCCAACACCACCTGGGTGGCGCCTACGGCGGGCCGCCTCCACCTGGGTGCCCCCCTTGGCGGCCCCCCTCCACCTGGGTGCCCCCCCTTGGCGGCCCCCCTCCACCTGGGTGCCGCCTGACGGCGGCCCCAAGGTCGGCCTAGGTGACCGTGACGGGAGTGACGCTGGCGTTGGACGGCCCGATGCCGTCGAACCAGACGAATCCCTCCTGCACCAGGCAGACGGTCAGCTGGTACCCGCCGGGGGTGGCGGGCGCCTCGAGGTCGATGGTGTACGACCCGGTGTCGTCGCGGAAGAGCACCCGGCCGAGCATCGTCCGCGGACCGTCGGTCTCGACCCCGTCCGGACCCCTCCAGCGGTAGCTCAGGCACACCGGGTAGGGCGGGACGCTGGCCAGGGCCGCCTCGGACAGGTTGGTCACCTCCACGTGGAGCGGGACGACCGCCGACCGGGCCACCGTGGCCGGGGGCCGGCACGACACCTGCGTGGACGTGGCGGTCGTGTCGACCGGGTAGCCGATCCCGGCGAAGAGCTCCCGCGCCCCCACCGAGCCCAGGAGGTCGTCGGCCACCGCGGCGGCCACCCGGTGGGGATTGGTGTTGAACCCCCGTCGGAGACCGTCCACCAAGGCGCGCGGTGCCACCACCACGTCGTAGATCTCGCGGGCGGGCAGGGGGATCCGGTCGACCACCCGGTCGTCCTCGACCACGGCCAGGGCGGCCCGTTCGTCGGGGTGACCCCGGTTGGCACTCTCCCCCACGTACAGCATCCGATCGTCCACGACCAGGCCCCGCGGGTACTTCTCCAACTCGATGCGACGCTCCCAGCGGGCGCCGGCCGGGTCCCACGTCACCACGGTCCCCTCCAGGGAGTTGCACACCGTCCACGTACCGCCGGCCCACCTCGGCGAGTGCGGATGGGACAGCCCTCCGATCTCCTGGCCGGTGGTCAGGTTCCGGAGGAATCCGGCTCCCAGGCTGACGTCGCCCACCCACCCGCGGCCGGTGTCGAAGCGGCCGAACGCGGTGACCCACACCTGGCCGTCGACCACGGCCACACAGTTCGGGTGCCACGAGTCGACGGCCGTGGACGGGT
>PMFY01000367.1 GCA_003157945.1 Acidimicrobiaceae bacterium
CGGTCGAGGGTGTCGGCCAGGACCTGGGCCCGGCCGTTGTCCGTGGTCTGGGCGAGGTGTTCGAAGCTGACGGCCAGCGCCAGGAACTCGCCGAGGCTGTCCCACCGCAGGTAGTTCTCGGCCAGGAGCTGCTGGACGTGCTTGGGGGCCGAGCCGCCGGCACCCGTCTCGAAGAGCCCACCGCCGTTGATGAGCGGGACCACCGACAGCATCTTCGCACTGGTGCCCAGTTCGATGATGGGGAAGAGGTCCGTGAGGTAGTCACGCAGCACGTTGCCGGTGACCGAGATGGTGTTCTCCCCCCGACGGAGGCGGTCGAGCGAGAGGGCCGTGGCCTCGACCGGGGCGAGGATCTCGATGCGCAGCCCCTCGGTGTCGTGGTCGGGGAGGTACGCGCGCACCTTGGCGATGAGGTTGGCGTCGTGGGCGCGCCCCGCGTCGAGCCAGAAGACGGCCGGGTCGCCGGTGGCCCGGGCCCGCGCTACGGCCAGCTTCACCCAGTCGCGGATCGGGATGTCCTTGGTCTGGCACATCCGGAAGATGTCCCCCGCTTCGACGGGCACCTCGAACACGACGTCGCCCGACTCTCCGGTCACCCGGACGGTTCCGGCGGCCGGGACCTCGAAGGTCTTGTCATGGCTGCCGTACTCCTCGGCGGCCTGGGCCATCAGACCCACGTTGGGCACCGACCCGATGGTCGACGGGTCGTACGCACCGTGGGCCCGGCAGTCGTCGATGACGACCTGGTAGACGCCGGCATAACTGCTGTCGGGGATCACGGCCAGGGTGTCGGCCTCGTCGCCGTCGGGGCCCCACATGTGTCCCGAGGTGCGGATCATCGCCGGCATGGAGGCGTCGACGATCACGTCGCTCGGCACGTGCAGGTTGGTGATGCCACGGTCGGAGTCCACCATGGCCAGCTCGGGCCCGGCGGCCAGCTCGGCGGCGAACGAGGCGGCGATGGCGTCACCGTCGGGCAGTCCGGGCAGACCGTCCAGGATGGCGCCCCACCCGTCGTTGGGGCTGAGTCCGGCGGCGGCCAGGGTGTCGCCGTAGGCGGCGAAGGTCCGGGGGAAGAACGCCCGCACGACGTGTCCGAAGATGACGGGGTCCGAGACCTTCATCATCGTGGCCTTCAGGTGGACCGAGAAGAGCACGCCCTCCTCCTTGGCCCGGGCGATCTGCCGGTCGACGAACGCCCGCAGGTCCGCCACCCGCAGCACGGCGGCGTCGACGACCTCACCGGCCAGCACGGGGATGGGCGGACGCAGCTCGGTGGTGGCTCCGTCGGTCCCCACCAGCTCGACCGACAGGCGGTCGTCCGCCGTCATGACCACGGACTGCTCGGTGGAGCGGAAGTCGCCGGCCTCCATGTGGGCCACGTTGGTCCTCGACTCGGGCGTCCAGGCGCCCATGCGGTGGGGATGGGTCCGGGCGTAGTGCTTGACCGACGCCGGCGCCCGCCGGTCCGAGTTGCCCTGGCGGAGCACCGGGTTGACCGCGCTGCCGAGCACCTTCCGGTAGCGGACCAGGGCCTGGCGGTCGGCGTCGTCCTGCGGGTCCTCGGGGAAGTCGGGGACGGCGAAGCCCTTGGCCTGCAGTTCGGCGATCGCCGCCTTCAGCTGCGGGACGGAGGCGGAGATGTTCGGCAGCTTGATGATGTTCGCCCCGGGAGTGAGCACCTCGCGCCCCAGCTCGGCCAAGGCGTCGACCACCTGCTGGTCCTCGGCCAGACGCTCCGGGAACGAGGCGAGGATCCGACCCGCCAGGGAGATGTCCCGCGTGGTGACCGCGACACCCGCCTGGGCGGCGTAGGCCTGGACCACGGGGAGCAGGGAGTACGTGGCCAGCAGCGGGGCCTCGTCGGTGTGGGTGTAGATGATGGTCGAGTCGGTCACTCGCGCTCCGTCGTCGGTGGGCGGTCAGGGTCGGCCCAACGATAGACGGCCCACCCGGAGCCTCCGGAGGGCGACCCGGTCAGGGACCCGACAGCCGTTCGAGGACCACCGCAGCGGCGGTGGCGACGTTGAGTGAGTCGATGCCCTCCGCCATCGGGATCGTCACCACGGTGTCGACGGCGTCCAGTGCGGCGGCCGACAGCCCCGGTCCCTCGGCTCCGAGGAGCACCGCCGTCGGCCGCCGGCGTCCGGCGAGTCGGCGTAGGGTCAGGCGCTCCGGACCACCGTCGCCCGCCGGGGGGTTTGGGACCAGCGCGCACACGGCGAACCCCGCCTCCCGGACGATCCCGAGACCGTCGGGCCAGGGGTCGAGCCGGGCGAACGGCAGGTGCAGGGCGTGGCCGGCCGAGACCCGGATGGCCCGTCGGTAGAGCGGGTCACCGCAGGTCGGGTCCACCAGGACGGCGGCCGCCCCGAACGCGGCGGCGTTGCGGAACACGGCACCGATGTTCTCGGGGTCGTTCAGGCCCTCGAGCACCACCACCAGCGGCGGACCGGCGTCGACACTCGGTGTGCGGGCCGCCCGGGCCAGGACGGTGCCGGTATCGGCTTCCGGTGGTCGGGCGGCCACGGCCACCACCCCCCGGTGGAGCCGGAACCCGACCAGCGCCGCCATGCGGGCGCGGGGCACGACGAAGACCGTCGCCCCCCGGCCGCGCACGGCCGACACCAGGTCGTCGGCCAGGGCGACCTGGTGGTCGTCGACCACCAACGACCGGACCTCCAGGTCGGAGTCGAGCAGTCGGCGGACCGCCACCCGCCCCTCGACCACCACGATGCCGAGCTCCGCCTCGAGTCGGCGTCGGTAGGCGGGGTCGTTGAGGTCGCGGTAGTCGGCCAGCCGGTCGTCGTCGAGATCGTCGGCGACCACCAGCGGCCCGGCGTACGCCTCGTCGTCCATCCCGCCACTGTAGGGACGACCGGGCCGGCCCTCGATGCGGCCGGCCCGGTCGGGGGTGTCCGATGGCCCGGCCCGATGGATCCTTTCGTCGCCGGGGGACAGCGTGACCTGCCGCGTGGCTATCCGGAGCAGGAGTGGGTAGGGCACAGGGGAGACCGACGCCGGAGGAGGCTCGTGCCCCCACACAGGCCCGGACACCGGGCAGGATCGGACACCAGTGCACGCGCCCTGAGCGCCATGGCCGATGCGGCGCGTCGCGCCCGCACATCCGACCCCGGGGCCCCTGGGGCTCCGATGCGACCGCCGCGGTCGCATCCCGATCCTCGGCCGGCCACGGCGACGCCTCCGGTGTCCCCGGAACCCCGGGTCCGGGTGTCGACCGCGGCACCCCCACCCGACGTCGCACCGGTGCTCGTCTTCGACGCCCTGGCCGAGGAGCGGCCCGGCGGGGGGTCTCCGGGTCCGGCGGCGCGGGTGACGCGCCCGGGGACCCGGAGGGTCCGCGCCACCGAACGGAGACTGCGGCGGGCCATCGCCGTCGTGGCCGCCGCCGTGGTGGTGGTCGTGGCCGCCCTCATCGGATCGGTCCTCACCCATGGCGGCACGACGTCGGTGACGTCGGTCGCCCACGGTGCGCCGGCTGGGGGCACGCCGCTGTCCTCGACCGCGCCGGCCACCGACAGCACGACGACCGCGGCGCCCTCGGTGGCCACGGCACCCCCTCCCCCCGGCACGACCGCCACCGCGGCCGGAGCCAGCCCCACGCCGCCGGCGGCGGCGGGACCCCCGGTGCTGACGAAGCTCCGGCCCGACTCCGGGGTGCCCGGCCAGTCCGTGGACGTGCGCGGCTCCGGCTTCCTCAGTGCCTCCGGCCACATCAGCGCCACCGTCGGCGGGCGGACGGCGTCGGTGCGCTGTCCCGACCAGACGAACTGCAGCGTGACGATCCCGCCCGTGCCCGGGAGGAGATCCATGGACCCGGTCGTGATCATCACCGACGGCGGTGCGTCCAATCCGCTCGCCTTCGTGCTGCGGTAGGGCGCGGCGGTGGGGTGCCCGGTGCGCCGGGCCGGACTCCCGTCGGAGCCCACCCGGTCGGTTCCACGTCCCGTCGAGCGGGTGGGGTGCCGTCGCCGGGACGATCGACGGGCGGCGATCCCGGACGCTAGACAGGACCCGTGAACCGACGTCATCTCGAGCTGTGCTCGAGCGCCGAGTGGGCCGAGGCCGTCGAACGGTGGATCATCCCGTGGGTCCTGGACGGGGTGGACCTGGGCGAGGACGTGCTGGAGGTGGGGCCCGGTCCCGGACTGACCACCGACATCCTCCGGCTCCGCACCACCGACCTCACGGCGATCGAGGTCGATCACGATCTCGCCTCGTCGTTGCGCCAGCGGCTCGCCGGAACGAACGTCGACGTGGTCTGCGCCGATGCCACCGACAGCGGCCTGCCCTCCGACCGGTTCTCCGGAGCGGTCTGTCTGACCATGCTCCACCACGTCCCCTCCGTCGCCCTCCAGGACCGCCTCTTCGCCGAGGTCCACAGGGTCCTCGGCCCGGGTGGCGTCCTGGTCGGACAGGACAGTCTGGCGTCCGACGAACTGCGGGAGTTGCACGTCGACGACACGTACGTGCCGATCGACCCGCCGAGGCTGGGGCCCCGGTTGGCCTCCGCCGGATTCGCCGCGGTCGAGGTCGACTCCAACGAGTACGCCGTGCGGTTCCGGGCGACCAAGGGGCCCGGAACGTGACCTCGAAGATGGAGCGTCTGGAGCAGATCGTCGACCGCCTGCCCGAGGCGGAACGGGTCGACATCGAGGCGTGGGGTGGCGAGCCCACCTTCCGCGTGCGCGGCAAGAACTTCGTGTTCGCCAGTCCCGACGGCTCGTCCATCAGCGTCAAGCTCCCCCCGGACGAGGCGGCGGCCGTGGTCGCCACGGATCCACACGCCTCTCCGACCGGGTACGGGCTGGGGCGGCACGGCTGGGTCTCCGTCACCCTGGCCGGACGCCTCGGCGCGGACCGGTGGCGCGAGGTCGAGGAGTGGATCGAGACCTCCTACTCCCTGATCGCACCACGGACCCTGGCCCGTCAGGTCCTCGAGCGCCACTGATCGTCGACGGACGCCACGCGGTCCGGACGACGTCGGTCCGGCCCGCGTGGTCGTGCCCGTGGGGCTTTGCCGCGCCGGCCGTCGGGACGGGTGACCCGCGGAACGTCAGAAGGGCACGGGTCCGGCGCCGGGCGGTGGGGCGGTGGCTTCGTCCACTGACGCCCGACGTCGGCCCCCGCGTTGCGCGGCGGCTCCGGCGAGGACGACGAGCAGGATGCCGACCACCTGGACGGCGGACAGGGTCTGGTGGAGCACGAACAGCCCGAGCAGGACCCCGAACGCGGGTTCGAGGGCCATGAGGGTCCCGAAGGCCGTGGGGGTCATCCGGCGGAGCGCCAGCAGTTCGAGCGAGTAGGGCACCACGGGGAGCAGGATCGCCAGCCCGACGGCCGTGGCGATGACCGCGGGCGTGAGGTGCCCGGCGGCCTGCGGGATCCCGATGATTGCCGCGGTGACCGCGGCGATCGGGATGGTGCACGCCAGTCCGGTCAGGCCCGTGAAGCGGTCGCCCACCCGTTGGGTGAGGAGGATGTACGAGGCCCATCCGACGGCGGCCAGGGCGGCATACCCGACACCGGCGACGTCGATGGTGCCGCGCCACGGTTCGGTGACCAGCACGACGCCGACTCCCGCGGCGCCCACCCACACCAGCGCCCGGCGACTGTGGCTGCACACGGCGGCGACGGTCATCGGGCCGAGGAACTCGATGGCGACCG
>PMFY01000471.1:0-2443 GCA_003157945.1 Acidimicrobiaceae bacterium
CCGAGGTGGCCGCGGGTGGCCATCGAGCGGATGAAGACCTTGTCGTCGAGGGCGTGGTTCTGCATCCGGACCCGGTCGCCCAGGATGGCGCCCCCCGAGAACGGCGACGACGGGTCGATGGCCAGCACGGCCACCTGGTCGCTGCCGTCGAGGCCACGCGACCTCGCCCGGTTGATCAGCTGGTCGGTGAGGGTGGACTTGCCGGCCCCCGGCGCCCCGGTGATCCCCACGGTGTAGGCCTGTCCGGGCGACCGGTAGGCGATGCCGGCCACCGCCCGGGCACCGTCGCCGCCGCGTTCGACCAGGGACAGCAGCCGGGGCAGCGCGACCCGGTCGCCCGCACGGGCGGCCTCGAACAGCGTCGCCGGATCGGCACTTCTGCGGGCGGTCATGGAGGAAGGAGCGTATCCGGGGACGGCGGGGTCGTCAGACCCGGATGACCTTGGCGCCCAGCGCGACCAGCTTGCCGTCCAGGTCCTCGTAGCCCCGGTCGATGTGGTGCGCGTCGCTGATGACCGTCTCGCCGTCGGCGACCAGGCCGGCCAGCACCAGGGCGGCCCCGGCCCGGACGTCGAAGGCCCGCACCGGGGCGCCGGACAGGCGTCCCACACCCCGCACCACGGCGTGGTGGCCCTCGGTGCGGATGTCGGCGCCCATGCGGCGGAGCTCCTCGACGTAGCGGAACCGGCCGAAGAACAGGTTCTCGGTGACGATCCCCACGCCCTCGGTCACGGTCAGCAGGGTGACGAACAGCGGCTTGTAGTCGGTGGCGAACCCCGGATACGGCAGGGTGGCCACGTCGGTCGACTGCAGCCGTCCGACGCCGGCGGCCGACGCCCGCAGTCCGTCCGGCTCGAAGGTGATCTCCATGCCGGTGGCCGTCAGCTTCCGCAGCAGCATGTCCATGTGCTCGGGCCGCCCGTCCTCGATGCGCGACGTGCCCGCCCCGCTGATCCTCGCCCCCATGGCGTTGAGGAAGTCGGCGAGGTCCCGGACCTCGGGCTCGCGGGCGGCGTTCTCGATGACGGTGGTGCCCTTGGCCAGGACGGCCGCCATCAGCACGTTGTCCGTGCCGGTGTGGCTCGGGTACTCGAGCACGACCCGGTTGCCCACCAGGCGCGGCGACCCGCCGACGCTGGAGGCGACGGTGCCCTCGACGTTGCCGTGGGCCGTGGAGAACTCGGCGCCCAGGGCCTCGAGCGCCCGCAGGTGCATGTCGATCGGGCGCGGGCCGAAGTCGTCGCCCCCCGGCATGGACACGCGGGCCCAGCCGCACCGGGTCAGCAGGGGCCCGAGGACCACCACCGAGGCGCGCATCTTCTCGACCAGCTCGTAGGGGGCCTCGGGGACGAGGTCGGCCGGCGTCGTGACCACCAGCTCGTCGGGGCGCGCGCCCCGCGTCACGTCGGCGCCCATGGCCTCGAGCACCTCGGCCATGATGTCGACGTCGGAGATCTGCGGCACGTTGGTCAGGACGTGGCGCCCCTCGGCCAGCAGGCAGGCGGCCATGAGCTTGAGGACGGAATTCTTGGCGCCCCCGGCGCGGACGGTGCCCGAGAGCGGGCCCCCGGGGGTGACGACGATGCGGTCCACGGCACCAGTATGGACCCTCGGCCCCCACCCCCCGGAGACCCCGGACGCCCCGGCGACGGACCCCCAGGTCAGACGGACACGCGGCCGGGCGGTGGGCCGCAGGCACCACCTCCGGTGCGGTCAGATGACCGCGGTCTCCTCCCACCGGCCGAACACGCCGGCCAGGGCGCCCACCATCTCCCCCACCGTGGCGTAGGCCCGCACGGCACCGAAGATGGACGGCATCAGGTTGCGTTCGGCGTGTCCGGCGTCCTCGGCCAGGCGGGCGAGCGCGTCCCGCACGGCCTCGTCCGACCGGGCCAGCTTCACCTCGGCCAACCGCTTGCGCTGGGCCTCCTCCACCTCGGGGCCGATGGCCAGGGTGGGTAGCTGGCTGTCCTCGTTGCCGCCGGTGAACCCGTTGACCCCCACGATCACCATCCGGTCCGAGGACACCTTGCGCTGGAAGCGGTAGGAGGCGTCCGCGATCTCCCCCTGGAACCAGTTGGCCTCGATGCCGGCCACCACCCCGTCGAGCAGGGAGCCGGCGCCCAACTCGTCCAGGTGGGCGAAGACCTCCTCCGCCTGCGCCTCGAGCTCGTCGGTCAACTCCTCCACGAACCACGAGCCGCCGAGCGGGTCGGCCACGAGGGCCGCCCCCGTCTCCGAGGCGATCACCTGCTGGGTCCGCAGCGCGATGCGGGCCGCCTTGTCGGTGGGCAGGGCCAGGACCTCGTCCATCGAGTTGGTGTGCAGGCTCTGGGTGCCGCCGAGCACCCCGGCCAGCGCCTCGATCGCCGTGCGCACGATGTTGAGCTCGGGCTGCTGGGCGGTCAGCGAGGCCCCCGCGGTCTGGGTGTGGAAGCGCAGC
>PMFY01000471.1:2449-7909 GCA_003157945.1 Acidimicrobiaceae bacterium
GGGCGTTGAAGAAGAAGGACAGTCGGGGGGCGAACTCGTCGACCCCCAGACCCGCGGCTCGGGCCGCCTCCACGTAGGCGAAGCCGTTCGCCAGCGTGAAGGCGAGCTCCTGGGCGGCGGTGGAGCCGGCCTCCCGGATGTGGTAGCCGGACACCGNNGCCTGGTACTCCTTCAGCATGTCGTTCTGCAGCGTGCCGCCGAGGAGCCGCCGCTCGGTGCCGGCGGACTCGGCGGCGGCCACGTACATGGCGAAGCACATCGGGGCCGGCGAGTTGATGGTCATCGACGTGGTGGTGGTGCCCAGGTCGATCCCGGCGAACAGGTCCTCGGTGTCGGCCAGGGTGTCCACGGCCACGCCGCACCGGCCCACCTCCCCCTCGCACATCGGGTCGTCGGAGTCGCGTCCCATCAGGGTCGGCAGGTCGTAGGCCACCGAGAGGCCGTCGCCGCCCGCCGCCAGCAGGTCGCGGAAGCGCAGGTTCGTGTCCTCGGCCGTGCCGAACCCGGCGAACATCCGCATCGTCCAGAGCTTCGAGCGGTACATCGAGGCGTAGGGACCCCGGGTGTAGGGGAACTGGCCGGGCCAGGCCACCGACGGGTCGGGGTCCTCCGGGGCACCGTCGGCGCCCCTCGGTCCGTAGACGGGCCGGAGGGGCACCCCGGACATGGTCTCGAAGTCGGCGTCGCGCAGCGTGGCCGCGGCGTAGGCGGCCAGCCAGGCGTCGAACCCCGCGGCTGCCGGAACGTCGGTCATCGGGCCAGCATAGGGACGTTTCCGGCACCGGGAACATGGCCGGCGGGCACGGGGGGCGTGGGACACCGGTGCCACGAACTATCGTCGGTGTCCGTGAACGCCACCCCTCAGGCACCTGACCGCAACCTGGCCATGGAACTCGTCCGCGTCACCGAGGCGTCGGCACTCGCCGCGTCCCGGTGGATGGGGCGGGGCGACAAGAACGGGGCGGACGGCGCGGCCGTCAACGCCATGCGCATCGTGCTGTCCTCCATCGCCATGGACGGCGTCGTGGTCATCGGCGAGGGCGAGAAGGACGACGCCCCGATGCTCTACAACGGCGAGCGGATCGGTGACGGCACGCCACCGAAGGCCGACATCGCCGTGGACCCCATCGACGGGACGACCTCGACGGCCCTCGGGCGGGGCGGGGCGCTGGCCGTCATCGCCGTGTCGGAAGAGGGCACGATGTTCGACCCGGGTCCCTGCGTCTACATGGAGAAGCTGGCCGTCGGGCCGCGCGCCGTCGGGTCCATCGACATCACCCGGCCCATCCTGGACAACCTCGACGCCGTGGCCAAGGCCAAGGGCACCTCGGTGCGCGACCTGACGGTGGTCATCCTCGACCGCCCCCGCCACGAGGAGCTCATCGCCACGGTGCGGAGCACCGGTGCCCGCATCCGGCTCATCACCGACGGCGACGTGGCCGGCGCCATCGCCACCTCGTGGCCCGACACCGGTGTCGACCTGCTGGTCGGTGTGGGCGGCACCCCCGAGGGCGTCATCGCCGCGGCGGCCCTCAAGTCGATGGGTGGCGAGATCCAGGGCCGGCTCTACCCCCGCGACGAGGCCGAGCGGCAGGCGGCCCTCGACCTCGGCTACGACCTCGAGGCCGTCCTCACCACGGACGACCTGGTCAAGGGCGACAATTGCTTCTTCGCCGCCACCGGGATCACCGACGGCGAGCTGCTCCAGGGCGTCCGCTACGACGAGTTCGGNNCACAAGCTGTCCGAGTACAGCGCCATCGAGTTCGGCTGAGCGGCGGCGGTCCGGATGGCGGTGGGCGGCGGCCACACCCGGCCCACCCGGGCGGCGTCGCGGCTGGCCGGGCTGTCGCTCGTGCCCGCCGTCCTCCTGGCGGCGTGCGGCTCGTCCGGCGGCGCGCCGGCGGCCGGGGCCTCCGCGGCCCTGACCAGCATCCACCGGGCGGTGGCCCGCACCGAGGCCGCGGGCACGGCGCATCTCGTCCAGTCCGACGAGACCCGGTCGACGACCGGAGGCACCTCGACCGGAGCGGTCAGCGAGGACTCCCTGTCCATGGTCGGTGACATCCGGTTCGCCGGCCCCGACCTGTCGTTGACCACCACGAGCCGGTCGAACCTGTCGTCGTCCACGGGCACGCCGTCGAACTCGACCACCACCACGTCGTCCCGGTCGGTCTACCTCGACGGGCACCTCTACATGGCCGCGGGCCAGGGGGCCGTCTGGAACGAGCTGGCGGTCCGCACGCCCTTCCCGTACCTGGGCATCGTCACCACCCACTTCCTGGCGACGGCAACGGGTCCGGTGACCGACGCCGGGCACCGCGAGATCGACGGGCGGGCGACCACCGAGTACCTCGTGCCCGTGCCGGGTTCGGTGCGCAGCGTCGCCCTGACCGACTCGCACAACCGTCCGTACACGGCCCGGTTCACCACCGCCCCCTTCACGTTGGCCGTCTGGCTCGACGGCGCCGGACGGATCGTCCGCACCTCGGGCGCCGAGGTCGTCACCTCACCGGGGCCGACGGGGACGGTACGCGCAACGACGACCGTGACCCTGTCCGCCTTCGGCGAACCCGTGCACATCGTCGCCCCGGCCCGAACCCAGCCCAGCTGACGCCGTCGGCGTCGGCGTCGGCGTCGGCGTCGGCGTCGGCCGCACTACGGTCTGCACCATGGGTGCGCTGGGCTACGCCATGCTGCGGAAGTACGGGCTGACCCTCATCGGCATCGTCCTGCTCGTGATCACCCTGTTCCTCCCCCACGGGGCCACCCGCGTCTGGCTCATCGTCGTCGCCTTCCTGCTGGTGGTGGTCCAGACCGTGCTCAATGCCCTCCACGCCCAGCGCGGTGGCGCCACCCGCGACTGACTCCGCCACGACGACCATCGGCGGCCGACCCGTCCCCGCTACCCCAGGAACCGGTCGATGAGGTCGGCCACCAGTCCGGGGGCGCTGTCGACGGCCTCGTGCCCGAGCCCGGGCAGGAGGGTCACCTCGTCACCGGGCACGACGGCCGCCACCTCCTCGGTGACGGCACCGGCCCACGCCGGGCTGCGCTCCCCGAGCAGCAGCAGAGTGGGACACGTGACCGCCCGGGCCGACCCCGCCACGTCCGCGCCCAGCAGCGCACGTCCCTCCCGGGGGAGGGTGGCCGCCAGCACGGCCAGGATGTCGTAGGCCGGGGGTGCCGCCCGCAGCGCATCGACCTNNCGACCTTCCCCGACCCAGGCCGTGAGGCGGTCCACGAACTCCGGGGTGACCGTCTCCGGGCCGGGCGGCTCGTAGAGCACGAGGCGACCGAAGGGCGGGGCGTGGCGGGCCGCCCCGAGGGTGCAGGTGGCCCCGTAGCTGTGGGCGAAGACGTCCACCGGGACGCCGGACTCCTCGGCCAGGGCCTCCACGACGGCGGCCACGTCCCCGTACTCGTCCTCGATGGCGTACCCGACACGGTCGCCGCTCGTGCCCCGTCCGCGGCGGTCCATGGCCGTCACCCGGCGATGGTCGGTCAGCAGGCCCCACAGGGGCGCCCACCGCTCGATCTGTCCGACCCCGCCGTGGACGAGGAGCAGCGGTGGGCCCTCGCCGGCCGTCAGCAGCCCGATGGACACCCCGTCCGCGCCGGCCACCTCGTGCCGCGTGCCGTCCATGCCGCTCCCTCCCTGCGTCGTCCCGGCCCGGCTCCGGGCCGTCGGGACGAGCCTATGGGCACCAAGCGGTCCGGAACCCCGCCGGTGGGTCGGGGCGCCGATCCCCGGTCAGGCCTTTACCGACACGGGCGTGCCCGAGGCCAGGGTGAAGGCGCACTCGCCCGAGGCGTTGCCCGTGACATGGTTGGGCGACGCCCCCGAGTCCCCGTACTGGACCGCCGGTGAGTTGCCCGTGCAGCTGATGTTCTTGCCGACGGTGTTCGCCAACGTCTCGTTGGCGTCGGGATCGTAGAACGTGTTGTGCGAGTCGACCAGGTTGCCCGGCACGTGGTTGCGGAGCATCCCGATCCAGCACGAGCGGAGCCCGGTGACCTTGAGGTTGCCGCCCAGCGTGCCGCCCAGCGTGTCGTCCTCGTAGTCGCTGTAGACGCCGGTGGTGGCGAACGGACCGGAGGCGGGCTTGACGCACGTCACTCCGCCACCCCCCGACACCTGGGTCACGCTGCCGCCGATCGAGCTGAGGTGCACGACGACGCCGAGCGCGTGGTGGGCGACCAGATTGCCGCCGACGTGGTCGCTGCCGTTGAGCGTGCCGCCCGAATTGTCGGTACAGGCGTAGTGGGCGCCCTCGCACCCCAGGATCAGCGTGGCACCGCTGCCGACCTTGAGGTTCCCGGTCACCGTGAGGCTGCTCGTCCCGGAACCGGCGACGTCGTTCTTGGCGTAGCTGGCCACCAGGGTGGCGCCGGCCGCGACGGTCAGGGTGCCGTCGACGGTGGTCGCACCCCCGTCCACCTCGCAGTAGCCCGTCACAGTGGCCCCGGACGCATAGGTGCCGGACAGCACGCCCGGCGTCGCCTGGGTGCCGGCGCACGTCGACGGACCCGCCCGACCCCGGTCGGCCGTCGCACCGGCCGGGCCGGCGGTGGCCGACCCGATCACCGCCAGCAGGCAGCAGGCACCGGCCCACCGCAGCCCTCGTCGTCCACCCATGGCGTCTGCCCCCTGACTCGTCACGAGCGGCCGGTGCCCCGTGCCCGGAACTCGTGCGACGAGCACACCGTAGGGACGTACCCGGGGGCGGTCAATCTTCCGGCGGATCTGCACCCGTATGCGCGCGTTCGGCGTCCGGATCGCCATGGTGCGTGGCCACGACGGCCCCGTGCCGTTCCGGCCGGGGGCCGCCACGGCCGTGAAGGGGTGGCGGAATCGGTGGCGGACGGTGGGACGTCAGTCCGGGCCGGTGCGGTCAGGCGTTGGCGGCTGCGGAGGCGTCCACGGCCTCCAGCCGGACCTGGGCGCGCCGGACGGCGGCCTCGGCCTCGGCCAGCTCGGGGTCGGCCTCCTCACCCTCGGTCGGAGACCGGACGGGGGTGCCGCCGAGCTCGGCCAGGCGGCCCTCGGCGGCCTCGAGGGCCGTTCGGGCCCGGTCGACGTCGATCTCCTCGGCCAGCTCGGCCACGCCGATCAGCAGGGTCACCCGGGTGCCGGTGGCACCGTCGTCCGGCCCGTCGGCGTCCAGGAGGACGCCCTGCTCGACCTGGGCGAAGCCACCGTGGACGGCCACGCGGACCTCGTCGGCCTCCGGCCGGACCACGCGCACCACACCGGGCTGGACGGTGCCCACCAGCGGCGTGTGGCCCGCCAGGAACGTCACGTCACCCTCGCCGGTGCGGAGGATCACCTCGGAGGCCATCCCCGTGAGCAGGATGCGCTCCGGGGTGACCAGGTTGATCAGGAAGAGCGAGTCGTCAGCCATGGCCGTACGCCCCGGTCAGCTGTTCGCCAGGTCGTGGGCCTTGGCCAGCACCGACTC
>PMFY01000471.1:7924-8057 GCA_003157945.1 Acidimicrobiaceae bacterium
CCTTCAGGCCGGTGAACACCTCACCGACGTTGAACGGCTGGGACAGGAAGCGCTGGACCTTGCGGGCCCGGGACACGGTCACCCGGTCCTCCTCGGACAGTTCGTCGAGGCCGAGGATGGCGATGATGTCCTG
>PMFY01000144.1 GCA_003157945.1 Acidimicrobiaceae bacterium
CCGGCTCGTCCCAGTTGAGGTCCGGTTGGGCGGACTCGAACAGGTGGAGGTACCACTGACCGGTGGGTTCGTGGAACGTCCAGGCGGGTGCCGTCAGGTCGAAGGCGGCGACCCAATTGTTGGGGGGTGACCCGTCGGGCTCGGGGTCGCGCCACACGTACCAGTCGCGGTGCGCGCTGTCCCGGGACGATGCGGCGTCGGCGAACCACGGGTGCTGGTCGGACGTGTGGTTGGGGACCCAGTCGATGACGACCCGCAGGCCCAGGCGGTGGGCCTCGTCGACCAGGGCGTCGAAGGTGGCCAGGTCGCCGAAGAGCGGGTCGACGTCGCAGTAGTCGCTCACGTCGTAGCCGAAGTCGGCCATGGGGGAGCGGAAGAACGGCGAGATCCACAGGGCGTCGACGCCGAGCCAGGCGAGGTCGGCCAGGTGGGCCCGGATGCCGTCCAGGTCACCGACACCGTCGCCGTCGGAGTCGGCGAACGAGCGCGGGTACACCTGGTAGAAGACGGCCCGCCGCCACCAGGGGATGTCGTCCGCCGGTGGCGTCACGCCGGTACCGGCGGGCCGGCGGTGGGGGCCGGGAACGCGGGTCGCTGAACCATGGGGTGACGCTAGCAACGGGGGTGTGCGGGCGCGCCTCCCGCCGGCCCGGACCGGGGCCGCCGCCGGCGCCGGCCGCGGCACCCCGTCGGCGGTTCAGGTTTTCCGCCGACCTGCCGATGGAATCTCCAGGGCCGGACGCCGCAAGGCGCTCCGGAGGGAAGGGACACCGGCGGCTGAGGAGCCGGCGGTGCGAGCAAGGAGAGCGGTGGAATGGTGGAACGTCGAATGGCCGATGACGGGTCGATGCTGGCCGAGGGCCTGTCCGGGGCCGTCCCGCCCGAGTCCTTCGGGACCGGTCGGGTGTGCATCGAGCCCACGTGCGAGGTGCGCCTCAGCCGCTACAACAGCACCGACTGGTGCGCGCTCCACGAGAGCCCGGCCGCCACCGGCCGGCCCTTCGACACCTCGATCCGCCCCCGCGGCCGGCGTCGCAACTCGCGTCGTCGCTCGCAGAGGTCGGCCGCCTGACCCGAGCCCCGCGGCGCGGGGCCGTCGGTCGTCGGGTGCCTCGTCGGTACACTTCGTCGCTGGCACCGGACCGGAAGGGTCCGGGGCGACGAGGGACGGGAGACCACCCATGACGGATCGACTCGACGGCACGGTGGCCCTGGTCACCGGGGCCAGCAGCGGTATCGGGCACGCCACCGCCGTCTCCCTGGCCGCCCAGGGTGCCCGTGTGGCCGTCGCCGCACGCCGGAGGGACCGCCTCGAGGAGCTCGCCGACCGCATCGGCCGCGACCAGGTGCTCGTCCTCGAGACCGACGTGACCGACGAGGCCCGGGCCCGGTCGATGGTCGAGCAGACGGTGTCCGCCTTCGGCCGCCTCGACACGCTGGTGAACAACGCCGGCGTCATGCTCCTCGGCCCCATCGTCGGCGCCCCGGTGCAGGAGTGGCGCCGGATGGTCGAGCTCAACGTCCTCGGCCTCCTCTACTGCACCCACGCCGCCCTGCCCCACCTGCTGGCCGCGGCGGAGTCCGAGCCGCGCCACGTGGCCGACGTGGTGAACGTCAGCTCGGTGGCGGGCCGCAACGCCCGGCTCAACAACGGCGTCTACAGCGCCACGAAGTTCGGTGTCGGGGCGTTCTCGGAGTCGCTCCGCCAGGAGGTGACGACGCGGCACGTCCGGGTGACGTTGGTCGAGCCCGGGGCGACGGCGTCCGAGCTCGTCACCCACAACCGCCCGGAGGTGCTCGAGCAGTTGGCCGCGAACTTCTCCTCGACGGAGATCCTGCTGGCCGAGGACATCGCCGACACGATCGCCTTCACCGTGACCCGACCCCGGCGCATGGTCGTCAACGAGGTCCTCGTCCGCCCCACCGAACAGGAGCGCTGAGTGGCGTTCGGGGGCTACCCGCCCCCCGGGCACCTGCTCGGGGACCTCGGGATGGAGGCCGAGCTCACCACCGACGGGACGGGACGGGTCCGCATGCGGGCCACGCCGTTCGTGGCCGCACCCGACGGCGGTGTCCGCGCCGGCGTGCTGACCACCCTGGTCGACGTCGTCGGTGGGGCCATCGCGGCGCGGGTGCTCCATCCCGACTGGATGGCCACCGCCGACCTGACGGTGCAGCGGATCGGACCGGTGCCGGGCCCCCGGGTGGAGGCCCGCGGCTCGGTGCTGCGGCGCGGCCGGACCACACTGGTCGTCGAGGCCCTGGTGGTGGCCGTCGACGAGGACGGGCGCACGGTCGAGGTGGCCGGTCGTCCGGCCGACCCGGTGGCGTGGGCGTCGATGACATTCGCCGTGCTGCCCGCCCGGGACCCGGCGCCGACGGTGACGATGCCGGCGGGCCTGCCGTCGCAGTGGGCGTTCACCGGCGGAGGGTTCGAGGAGCCGGTCCACGACGTCGTGGGCATCGAGGTGGTCGACGGCGCGGCCGGGCGCCTGTCGCTCGAGGTGCGCCCCTACCTCCACAACTCGTTCGGGGCCCTGCAGGGTGGCGTGATCGGGATGCTGGCCGAGGCGGCCGGTGCCGAGGCGCTGGGCGCGGCCCGGGGTGGGGGCGGCTCCGATGTCGTGGTCACCGACCTCCAGATCGCCTACCTGGCGCTCGGCCGCGTCGGGCCCGTCGTGACGTCGGCCCGGGTCCTCGAGGCGGGCAGGGACGGCCGGTGCTCGGCGGTGGTGGAGCTCCGCGACAGCGGGGCCGGTGACCGCCTGATGACGGTGGCCAACGTGGTGGCCGTGCCGACCGTCGCCTTCGCCGGTGTCGGATCGTGAGCGGGCCCGGACGGGTCGGCGACGAGCCGGTCGGGGAGACCGACCGGCGGCGCCACGTCAGCGACTACTTCCGTCTCGAGCGGTGGGAGGTCCCCGCCGACGGCGAACAGCCGCCGGCCGTCCAGGGGCGGGCTCCCGTCGACGACCACACCCGGGGTGTGGGGGGCGGGCTGCGTACCGGCGGGCTGCTCACCAACCTCGACTCGCTGGGTGGGTTCACCAGCGGCCTGGCGGTGCTCCCCCGGTGGATCGTGACCACGTCGCTGCTGGTCACCGTGTCCGAGCTGCGCCAGGTCGGCCCGCTCGGGTTCCGGGTCGACGTGGTCCGGCGCGGCCGCTCCTCGGTGGTCACGGCCATCGACGTCGTCGACGAGGGGGCCGCCGGCCGGCCCGTGGCCGCCGCCACCATGACGTGCGCCGTCCTCGACCCCGGGGCGATGGTCCTCGAGTTCGAGCGCCCCGTCGTGGTGCCCATGCCGGCGCCGCAGGTGGACCCCGTCGGCCCCGCCGAATTCTTCTCGATCGAGCCCGGCGAGGGACCGGTGACCCGGATGGTGCTCGACGACCGGTTGCGCAACCCGTGGGGGATCCTGCACGGCGGTGCGGTGGCCATGCTGGCCGACGAGGCCGCGTGCCGGGCGGTGGCCGCGGTGCCGGGCGCGTCGGGGCCCCACGGCGTGGCGGCGGCCGATGCCGTCCTCCACTACCTGCGCCCGGTCCGGGTCGGCCCGGTCGAGGCCCGCTGTTCCGTGCTCGGTACCGGGGCGGGACGGACCCTGGTGCGGGTGGCGATCCATGACCTCGGGTCCGAGGACCGCATGACGAATCTCGGGACGATCACCGTCCTGGCGGTCTGACCGGACGGTACCCCTCGCTACACGGCGTTGACGGTACCCCTCGCTACACGGCGTTGACGGTACCCCTCGCTACACGGCGTTGACGGTGCCCCCGGTGCCACGGCGGGGACGGTGCCTGCGGTGCCGCCCGGTCCGTCCGCCTACCATGGCGCCGGTAACGGTCCATCGGAAGAAACGGGATGAGGACATGGCGACAGAGTGGGGCCCCCTCGGGGCGTTGATCGGTGAGTGGGAGGGCGAGGGCGGTCTCGACACCTCGTACTCGCATGCCCAGGGCAAGGTCGTGGGTACCCCGTACCTGGAGAAGGTCACGTTCAAGCCCTTCGGCCCCGTGGACAACGGGAGCCAGCACCTCTACGGGCTCGACTACAAGTCCGCCATGTGGCGGGGCGACGAGGAGAACCCCTTCCACACCGAGGTCGGCTACTGGCTGTGGGACTCGGCGACCGGCGAGGTGCTGCGCTCGGTCTCCATCCCGCGCGGCATCTCCGTCCTGGCGGGGGGCACCGCCGCGGCCGACGCCACCTCGTTCTCGTTGAAGGCCGCCGTGGGCGACCCCCAGTACCCGATCGGCGAGGGCAAGTACCTGACGGCCAACGCCAGCTCGGTCACCTTCGAGACGACCATCACCCTCAATGCCGACGGCACCTGGAGCTACGACGAGACCACGAAGCTCCGGATGAAGGAGATGCCGGAGCTGCTGCCGCACACGGACCACAACACGCTGCACAAGGTCGGGTAGGTGCCCGGGGCGGCGGGGTGTCCCGCCGCCCCGCCGCCCCGCCCGGCAGGCCCAGGGGTTGACACGGCGTCAGAATTAGGTGAACCTAACTACGTGGTGTCGCCCGCCCTACTACGAGCTGCCCGGTGATCCCCACCTTCGTGATCTTCCTGCGCGAGGGCGTCGAGGCCAGCATGATCGTGGCCATCCTGCTGTCGTACCTCGACCAGATCGGCCAACGTCGCCACTTCCGTGACGTCTTCCTCGGTGTGGGGGCCGCCCTCGTGCTGGTGCTCGGGGGCGGGATCGGTGCCTATGTGGCCATCCACCAGTACTCGGGCTCGACCGTGCAGACGGTCTTCGAGACGATCACCTACCTGCTGGCCGCCGTCGTGCTCACGTACATGACCTTCTGGATGCAGGCCCACAGCCGCACCATGACCGAGGAGCTCCGGCGCCGCTCCGACGTGGCCATCGAGGGCCGGACCCGGTGGGGCCTCGGCCTGCTGGCCTTCCAGGCCGTCGGCCGCGAGGGCCTGGAGACCATGGTGTTCACCCTGGCCATCGTCTTCGCCTCGTCGGCCCAGGCCCCGACGGCGTCCAGGGGCCACGGTCTCCTCCTCGGCGCCGTGCTCGGCCTGGCCGTCGCCCTGGCCATCGCCTACGTGATCTTCAAGCTCGGCCGGCGCCTCAACCTCGGCCTCTTCTTCCGGATCGTCGGCATCGTGCTGATGGTCTTCGCCGCCGGCCTCCTGGCCGACGCCGTCGAGAACATGCAGCAGCTCGGGTGGCTGCCGTTCTGGGACCACGTCCTGTGGAACACCAGTACCTTCCTGAGCGAGGACAGCTCCCTCGGCGACGTCTTCCACAGCCTGTTGGGCTACGCCGACCAGCCGACCGTGCTGCAGTTCCTCGTCTGGGCCGGCTACCTGGCCGCCGCCACCACCGGCTTCATCGTGCTGGGCCGCCGTCAGCGGCGGGCCGGACGGCCGCTACCGACCGTCGATGCCGCGTCCGCGACGATCCCCACGGCCCGGGTGACCGGTGCGGCGTCCGCGGCCGCCACCACCGCAGAGGTGGTGTCCGAGCCCGTCGCCACCACCCCGATCGGCCGCCCGCAACCGCAGGCCTGAGCCCGGCCCCCGCCGAGGCGCTACCGTCGACCCCGGTGCCCGAGGGTCGGACACCGACCGGACGACTGGACACCATGCGCGCCAAGGCACCCGACGTTCCGTCGATGGACGGGAAGACCGTCGTCATCACCGGGGGGAACTCCGGCATCGGCAAGGCCGCCGCCGTGGCCCTCGCCCGGTCGGGCGCCCGGGTGGTCATCACGGCGCGCAGCGAGCCGCGGGGCGACGCGGCTCGGGCCGACATCGCCGCCGCCAGCGGGTCCGACCGGGTCGAGCTCTCGGTGTTCGACCTCGCCGACCTGTCTTCGGTGCGGGCCGGTGCGGCGGACCTGCTCGACCGGTGCCCCCGGATCGACGTGCTGTTGAACAACGCCGGACTGATCCTGTCGGAGCGGACCCTCAGCGCCGACGGCTACGAGGCCACCCTGGCCATCAACCACCTCGGCCCCTTCCTCCTGACCGACCTGCTCCTGGACCGGCTGCGGTCGTCGGCACCGTCCCGTGTCGTCAACGTGGCCTCGACCGCCCACAGCTTCGCCCGCCGGGGCATGGTGTTCGACGACCTNNGGTGACGGCCAACTGCCTGCACCCGGGGGCGGTGGCCACCGGCTACGCCCGGGACGGCGACACGACGGGGTTCATGGCGTGGGGCGTCAAGGTCTACGCCCACCTGCCGATCAGTCTCACCCCCGAACAGGGGGCCCGGACGTCGGTCTACCTGTGCTCGTCGCCCGAGGTCGAGGGGGTGACCGGCAAGTACTTCGCCAAGGGCAAGGTGAAGGTCCCGTCGGCCAACGCCCGCGACGAGGCCGCCGCCGCCCGACTGTGGGACGTCAGCGAGGACCTGGTGGCCCGGGCCGCCACCTGAGCGCCGGCCGCCCGTTCACAGCGGCTCGCCCTCGTTGAGCTCCGTGATGGCCTCGGCCACCCCCTCCTCGCGGTCGGCCGCGCTGAGCGGTCGGCCACCACCGTCGTCGGCCCACAGCTCCGGCACGCGCCACAGCAGGACCCCGACACCGACGACGCAGGCCAGCCCCCCCGACCAGACGGCGAACTCGGGCCCCCCGATGGCGGCGGCGATGCCGGTCTCGAGGTCGCCGAGGCGGGGCCCGCCGGCCACCACCGCGAAGAAGGTGCCCGACAGCCGCCCCTGGAGGTGGTCGGGCACGGCCCGTTGCTGGACGTTCTGACGGAACACGGCGGAGATCACGTCGGCGGCGCCGGCCACGCCGAGCAGGACCAGTCCGATCCAGAGGACCGGCACGACGCCGAAGACGGCGATGGTGCCACCCCAGACCACCACGCAGGCGGCGATGGCCCGGCCCTGGTGGCGGATCCGGGCCGTCCACCCGGTGACCAACGACCCGACCAGGGCGCCGGCGCCCGGTGCCGCGTAGAGGAGGCCGACCACGCCGGCCCCACCGCCGTACAGGTGGACGGCCAGTGCCGGGAACACCGCCCGGGGCATGCCGAAGATCATGGCGTTGAGGTCGATGAGGTAGGTGGCGGACAGCAGTCGCTCGCCCCGGAGGTGACGGAAGCCCTCGGTCATCGAGCGGAGCCCCATCGGTGTCCCCCCGCCGGACGGCACCAGCCGGGGGAGGAACCGGACGACGGTGAGGGACACCGCATAGGTGGCGACGTCGATCAGGTAGACGGTGCTGAGCCCGATCCGGGCGATGAGCACGCCGCCGAGGGCGGGACCCACCACCATCGACAGGGCCATGGTGGTGGTCTGCAGGGTGACCGCCGCGGTCACGTCGTCGGTGGACACCAGCATGGGCAGGGCGGCCCGGCGGGCCGGCCAGTCCATGCCCTGGAACCCGGCGCTGGCCGCCGCGCACACGAACAGCACCCACACCTCGGGGTGGTCCAGCGCGGCGTTGACGGCGAGGCCGCCCACGGCGATGGCCATGGCGAACTGGGTGAGGGTCAGCACCCGTCGGCGGTCCCAGGCGTCGGCCAGGGTCCCGCCCCACAGCGACCCGGCCAGCAGGGGGACGAGGCCCACGAACCCGAGCAGGCCGACCATGAAGGTGGAGTGGGTCAGGTGGAAGGTCTGGTAGGCCAGGGCCACCAGGGTGAGCTGGCTGCCCATGGCCGAGATGGTCTGCCCGGCCCAGAGGCGCCGGAAGTCACGCGAGTGGCGGAGCGGCGAGACGTCGGCGAAGAGGGCGGCCACCAGCCAACGGTACCGGGCGGGGTCCTCGATCCGGACGGCCACCCGACCGCCGGATCACCGGATGCGTTTGGAGAGTTCACCTGCGGGAAACATCTCTGACCCACGTTCGCGTGCTCCAGTCGATACACTGCTTGCATATGGCAGCAGGGGAGCCCACCGGCACGAGGGACCGACGGGAAGAGAAGCCGCTCGGACTCGTCGAGTCCGGCGGCACTGAGCAGCGACCCGGCGGCGACCCGGCGGCACCGCCCATGGCCGTGTCCATCGCCGGCGTGTCCACCGCCTGCAGCCGGGACGCCCTACGGTCGAGCGCCAAGGCCGTCCGCAAGACCCTCGCTCCCGAGTGACCCCGCGGCCATCGGCCGCGACCCGACCCGAGCCTGTCGACGGAACTCCTGCGCTACCAGTACTCCGCCATGAGCTCGCTCGACCAGGTCGGCTGACGTAGCTCGCCGCGTGGCCCGAACTCGGCCAGGTAGGGCTTGACGTCGAGCACGGGCGTCCCGTCGACCGCGTCGAGCCCGGTGACCGAGATCGAGCCGGGACCCACGCCGACGACCCGGCAGACGGTC
>PMFY01000425.1 GCA_003157945.1 Acidimicrobiaceae bacterium
TACGTGGTGCCCGCGCAAGGTCGGAGCTACCTTGGCGAACCACGTCGGCAGCACGACCGCCTGGACGGTGAGTGGCATGCCCGTGCTCAGATAGCCAGCCCATGGAATCAGTGCAACTGCTGCAACTACGGCTCCGATGACGGCGCCTCTCGCTCGCAGTAGTGGCCTGGGTGAAGCGGCTTCGACGTAGGTAGCCCTTGCAGTTGGATCCGGATCGAGCACGCCGCTGATAGCCATCGAGCGAGTGTGGTCCACGATGAGGCCCAACATCACTCCGGCGCACAGATACGTAACCATCAGGAATCGGCTGGGGATGATGTTCTCCAGCAGTGGGGCCCGAACGAACAGGCGCCACGGCGTCCAGTAGTGAGCCCGGAGCCCAAGCGATAGTGGGATCGACACAGCGCCTACGACGGCAAAGAGGCAGAGGCGGCTGTCTCGTCGCCACAGCACCACTCCGCCGACCAGGACCGCAGCCATACCCAATCCGAGGTACTGGCCAGAGAGGATCGGCGCCTGGTAGCCGCCGTATCGGTGGGTCAAGGTGCCGACTGCGGGAGTTGCTGCCGCCGGCTCCAGGAAGTCCTTGAGAACGCTACCGACATAGCTGACTGGCGCGCCGGCCCCCCAGACCGGCCCGGACAGATGAGCCGGGCCGGCGAGTGCGAACCACAGCGGATATGACAGCAGGGCGGAGGAAGTGACAAGCGCGGTGGCCAGCGCGACCCCCGCGTACCGAAGGCTCCGCGCGGACGTTGCGCGATTCCATAGGGCGATACACACCACGAAACCCAGGCCGAGCGTGAGCGCGATCACACTGATGACCAGCAACTCTGACCCGATGAAGAACTGAAGGGCCGCCAGAAGACCAAGCAACGCCCCAACGAGGACGGGTCGACGAGCCTGCCGAACGAGAATTTCATCGAGGCAGGCCACGATCAGCGGCGGCACGGCAGCCATGGAGACCATCAGATGTCCATCGGTGAGACCGATGAGAATGAAGGGAGAGAATCCATATGCCAGGCCGCCAACGAATGCCGCAGGAGTCCAGGACACCCAGCGCCGAAGCAGCACGAACATTGCCAGGGCGGAGAGGACCGGGCTGAGGGTGAGCGCCACGTTCAGTGAGGCAATCGGGCCGAACCAGAGGGTGAGTGGCGAGAGGACCACGCCGATGGCCACCTCGCCCGTGTTGGCAAGGAGATTCACGCCCGTCGGGTGGAACATCGCCGTCGAGAAGAGAGGGTTCGTGCCGTGGGTCAGGGCATACGCCGGCCAGGCAAGAAACCATGTGAACAGCGACGTATCACCGCACCCGCAGGTGGTCGTCGTCGACGGATTGCCCGACCAAACATGCCAGAAGACCAGAAGCGAGAGTCCCAGGTAGCCAAGGACGGCTNNGAAGATACTCGCACGCGTGGACGAGGCATCGCTCTGTACGGAGTCTGCCGATGAGCATGGAAGTGATCCTCGTGACCAGGATGCGCGCGTCTGCAGTCGGAGGTGAGCCGACGAACTGATCATTACTCAATCCAGCGCCGCGTGTAGCTCGGGAGCTCTGCGGAGTTGCGCGATGCGTCCACATTCTCGAATGGAGTCATACCTGACGGGCGGTGGTTATGACCCTCGAGCAGCTGGCGTCACCGGCGGAGGGCGCACCAGCTCCCGAGGCGTCGGAGCGTGACACTCACCGGTGGTATGGGACAGGTCGCCGACTCGACACAGGGAAGCCCTATCGATCTGGCCAGCTCAATGTTCGGAAAGGCGTCGGAGTGCTGTCCACGGCGACACCATGCTTCAGGAGCGCATCACAGATGGCCGCCCACTGTGAAGTCCAGAAAACGAGATAGAAATCGGGCTTGGGAGCGCGGATCTCGACGCATGACGTAAGGACCGTTCGGGATTTCCCGACAGTTACAGATTCGATTTCGCTGAACCGCAACTCGACCGTCGGAACGAATGGGCTTAGCACAGAGGAGCTCGGCGAGAAGCGCAATCCCCAATCGAACACAGAGAGTCTGCCTGTTCCTCGACTTCCGCTGCCGCTCCCGAAGCCTCGCTTCCTCGTCCAGGTGAGACCCCCGACGTAGGACTCCTCGAGAGCACTCTTCGTCGCCGATTCAGGGATCCGTCGCCCAGACTTCCTGGTGTAGGCCCGGAATCCGAAAAGCAGCGTCGCAACCATGACAAACCAACCGCTGATGAGCAGGTCCTTCCACACGGCGCCAGGTTAGGACACAGCTTCCCCAGGCGGTGGTTCCGTGCCAGTATTTGCTCCGGATTGACAGGCATTCCTGAGTGACACTCACCCGGCGTTCGGGGTCAGTCACGCAATGCGAGCACTTGGTGAGTTGGGCTGGCATATCGGGTTCACTCCCAAGAAGCCCANNAGCTCCTGCGACATTCTCAGTGAGGTCATCGAAGAACAAGATCCTCGACGGGGGCACCCCGATCATTTCGGCCACGCAGTCGAACGCGACACGTTCAGGCTTTCGGTGCCCAATGTCGCACGACACAAACGTTGCTGTGAACACCTCGAGGTCCTTGGCGAAGCGCTGGGACCACACGGCTTTATGAGTCTGGTTGCTATTGGTGAACGCGTAAAGGGGGAACTTCGCAGCGGCCGCGGCGAGCAGTGGGCCGATACCCGGAACGACGCCGACGTAGATGTCATTCCAACCTTCCAAGAGCTCACCGTCGTCTTGGTCGACCTCCAGAGCAAGCCGCACTTGTTGGAAGTAGGCGCCTAT
>PMFY01000467.1 GCA_003157945.1 Acidimicrobiaceae bacterium
CCAGGTTCGAGCGCTTGGAGAGGGAGTGCACCGCCACCACGCCGTCGCCCCCCGACTCCAGGATCGTGCGCGGCGGTCCCTCCCACGTGAACTCGGCGTAGCACTCGTCCGAGAGCACCGGCACCCCGTGACGCCGTCCCCAGGCCGCCGCGGCGTCGAGGTCGGTCAGGAGCCCGGTGGGGTTGGACGGCGTGTTGGTCCACAGCAGCAGGGCGCGCCCGGCGTCCTCCCTGTCGACGGTGTCGAGGTCGAGCCCGCCCCCGGCCAGCTCCGGCACCGGTACCGGTCGCAGGCCGGCCAGCAGCGCCCCCATGGCGTAGGTGGGGTACGAGACGGCCGGGTAGAGGACGGTGTCGCGGGACGGGTCGCGGAGGTGGAGGTACTGGGCGGTGGACGCCACGAACTCCTTGGTGCCCACGCAGGCGGCCAGCTCGGTGGCCGGGTCGACCGACACCCCGAAGCGCCGGCCCAGCCACCCGGCGGCCGCCTCCCGGTAGGCGGCGGAGCCGATCGACGCCGGGTAGCCCCGCTCGGTGCCCGACGACGCCAGGGCCTCGACGACGGCCGGGGGCGGCGGGTCGCAGGGCGTGCCCACCGAGCAGTCGACCAGGCCCCCGATCTCCCCGAAGCGGGCGGACGCCTGGCGGGCCACCACGGCCAGCCGGTCGTAGGGGTAGGGCGGAGGCGTGAACCCGCCGACCGGTCCGGCGGTGCTCACGAGGCCAGGAACTCCCGGAACCGGGCGCGGCCGACGTCGTCGAGCACCACGTGGAGGTGGGTGGCCTCGTCCCCGGCCTCCTCACCGACGATCTCCCCCTCGCGGTGGACGGCGGCCAGGACGTCACCCCGGGCCCAGGGGATCTCGAGCTCGACCACCTTGTCCCCCACCCGCAACCGGTCCCCGATCGTGGCGAGCAGCTCGTCGATTCCCTGCCCCGTCCTCGCGGAAATGAGTACCGATCCCGGATGGGCCTCCAGTAGCCGCATCGCCTCCACCCCGTCCTCGTCGTCACCGGTTCCGAGCGCGTCGGACTTGTTGACCACCAGGAGCTCGGGCAGCGTGTCGGCCCCGATCTCCGCCAGGACGGTGTGGACGGCGTCGATCTGGCCCTCGAGATCGGGGGCCGACCCGTCGACCACGTGGACGATGAGATCGGTCTCGAGCACCACTTCGAGGGTGGACCGGAAGGCTTCGACCACCTGATGGGGAAGTTTGCGCACGAACCCGACCGTGTCGGTCAGGAGCACCGTCTCGCCGCCCGGGAGGTCGAACCTGCGGGTCCTCGGGTCGAGCGTGGAGAAGAGGCGGTTCTCGACGAGGACGTCGGACTCGCACAGACGGTTCAGCAGCGTCGACTTGCCGGCGTTGGTGTACCCCACCAGTGACACGGTGCGCTGGCGGCCGCGCTGGCGTCCCCGCCGTTGCACCCGGCGTGTCCGGTCGAGCTGCCGCAGGTCGGCCTCGAGCCGGCTCATCCGCTGCAGCAGCCGGCGGCGGTCGACCTCGAGCTGGGTCTCGCCGGGTCCACGGGTGCCGATGCCACCGGCCTGCTGGCTCAGCGAGTGGCCACGCCCGCGCAGCCTCGGCAACCGGTACCGCAACAGGGCCAACTCCACCTGCGCCCGCCCCTCGGGAGTACGGGCGTTCTGGGCGAAGATGTNNCGAAGATGTCGAGGATGACGGCCGTGCGGTCGATGGCGGTGCGACCGAGGATCTTCTCCAGGTTCCGCTGCTGGGCCGGCGAGAGGTCGTCGTCGAAGACGACCGTGTCGGCATCGACCTCGAGGCAGAGCTGCAGGAGCTCCTCCGCCTTGCCCCGGCCGACGTAGGTGGCCGGGTCGGGGGCCGGGCGCCGCTGCACGATCCGTCCGGCGACATCCGCGCCGGCCGTGTCGACCAGGCGCTCCAGCTCGTCCAGACCGGCCTCGGTGGCCGCCTGGGTGCCCCCCGGGAACGTCACGCCCACCAGGATGATGCGCTCCCGGAACTCCCTCGAGATGAGGGTGTCGGTGAATGCCGATTCGGTCGGACTCATCCCGGCCCGCTCATCGTGATGTGTACCTTCATGGGCGGCGGGCGCACGGTGCGGGACACCCGGGCCCGCGCGACGTCGGCCGAGCAGATACGACACCGACCGGGTGGCGACGCGTCATGCAGCCGAGTCCGCTGACGGAACCGGGCGGGCGCCGGCCAGCACCGCGGCCGGGTCGACCACGACCGATGCGACGCGGTGCACCGGGCCACGCAGGAGGATCTCGTCGCCGGTCAGCGAGACGTGCAGCATGCCGCCGGGATTGTGCACGTCGACCTCGGTGCCCACGAGCCCCCAGCTCTGCGCGGCCGCGGCCGCGGCCGCACTTCCGGTGCCGCAGGCCTGGGTCTCGCCGACGCCCCGCTCGAACACCCGCAGTTCGAGTTGGTCGGGCTCCTCCCCCGAGGCGATGAATTCGACGTTGATGCCACCCTCGTAGACCGACTGGAGCTGGCTACCGATGCCGACCACGTCGAGGTCGTCGAGGTCCGGTCCGAACATCACGAGGTGCGGGTTGCCCATGTCGACGGTCCGCACCTTCCGGTCGAGGAACTTCTGGGGCTGGTCCTCACCGAGCTCGGCCCGACCCAGGCCGACCGTCGCCTCGGCGGAGTGGACGTGCTCGCCCTCGAGGTAGTGCACCGACTTGATCCCGGCTGCGGTGGCGACGGTGAAGGCCGGCGGGAAGACGAGTGCGCTCAGGACGGCCGCCTGGGCCAGGCAGCGCATCCCGTTGCCGCTCATCTCGGCCTCCCGGCCGTCGGCGTTCTGCAGCACCATCGTCAGATCGGCCGCGCCCCGGCCGTCCTGCACCCGGATCACCCCGTCGGCTCCGACGCCGAAGCGCCGGTCGCACAGGGCCCGCACCAGGTCGGCGGGCAGGGGGCCGCACCCGTCGGGATCGATCTGGACCAGGAAGTCGTTGCCGGCACCGTGGTGCTTGGTGAACCGGAGGAAGTTGGTGTCGGGAGGAGTGGTGGTCATGGTGTTTCCCCACAGTCTCTCATTCGTCCGGACCCGCCGCGATCCGGGTCGACCGGAGCCGTTCGCGTCCCTCCCCGTCCGCCTCCCGTTGGATCGCGGCCACGACCGCCGCCGCCGGGTCGTCGTCGGGGTCGACCCAGTCGATGCGGGGGTCCCGACGGAACCAGGCCCGCTGGCGCTTGGCGAAGGCCCGGGTGCGACGGACCGCTTCGTCCACGGCCTCGGTCAACGGCACACCTTCCTCCACGTGGCGGAGCAGCTCCCGGTAGCCCAGGGCCTGGCGGGCGGTGCGCGACAGGCCCGCCGGTCGGTCGGCGAGCATGCGGACCTCCTCCATGAACCCGTCGTCGAGGAGGCGCGCGAACCGCTCGCCGATCCGCCGGTCCGACTCGTCCGCTCCCCACCGGATTCCCAGGAGGTCGGCACGGGCCGGTGGGTACCGCTCGAGACCGGGGCCGAACGACGAGAAGGGCCGGCCCGACCCGAGCGTGACCTCGAGGGCCCGCACCAGGCGTCGTTCGTTGCCCGGCTCGATGCGCGCTGCGGCCGCCGGGTCGAGGTCCGCCAGTCGGGCGTGGAGTCCGGCACAGCCGTCCGACCGGGCCGTGCTCCCCGGCGGGCCGAGGGCATCCAGCCCGGTGGTCAGCTCCTCCGCCACCGCCGGAAACCGCCCCGGGAACGTCAGGTCGTCGGTGACCGCCCGCAGGTAGAGCCCTGTCCCTCCCACCAGCAGTGCGACCGAGCCTCTCGCCGCGATCCCCTCGAGCGCACTTCGGGCGTCCGCCTGGAACCGGGTCACCGTGTACTCCTCGTCCGGCTCCACCAGGTCGAGGAGATGGTAGGGAAACTCGGAACGAACGGCAGCCGACGGCTTGGCCGTTCCGATGTCCATGCCCCGGTAGACGGCCATGGAGTCGACGGACACCAGCTCGACGGGCGTTCCCCCCGAGCGGGCGGTACGGGCGGCGGCCAGGGCGATCGCCGACTTGCCCGAGGCCGTGGGCCCGACGAGGGCGACCGCCACCGATCAGCCGGCGGTGACGGGGATGCGCACCCGGTACGACGGTCGGGCGGTCACCTCGACGAGGTCGCCGGTCAGGTGGTGGCGGGCGGCGCCGGTCACCGTCACCAGGGCAATGGAACCGCTCGCCGGCGGACGTCCGTCGGGTGCGGCGAAGTGGACGAGCTTGTTCTGGGCGGTGCGGCCGGTCGTCACCGACGGGTCCCGCTTCGACGGTCCCTCGACCACCACCTCTTCGACCCGCCCGACTCTCGCTCCGTGCTTGCGGAGCGCCGAACGCTCCACCACGGCCCGGAGACGCTCCATGCGCTCAGCCGTCACCTCGACGGGCAGGAAGCGGTCCTCCATGCCTGCGGCCCGCGTGCCGGGCCGGGGCGAGAACACGAACGTGTACGCGCTGTCGAACTCCGCCTCGGCCGTCACCTCCAGCGTGCGCTCGAAGTCGGCCTCCGTCTCCCCGGGGAACCCGACGATCAGGTCCGTGGTGACCGCCAGGTCCTCGACCGCGGATCGTGCCGCCGCCAGCCGGTCCAGGTAGCGATCGGCCGAGTAGCCCCGGCGCATGGCGACCAGGACGGCGTCGCTCCCCGACTGCAGGGGAAGGTGGAGGTGGTTGCAGACCTCCGGAGTCTCCGCCATCGCCGCGATGACCTCGGGTCGCAGGTCCTTCGGGTGCGGGCTGGTGAACCGCACCCGTCGGATCCCGTCGACGGCGCCCACGGCCCGTAGGAGGTCACCGAAGAGTGGCCGCCGGCGGGTGATGTCCCGACCGTAGGAGTTGACGTTCTGCCCCAGCAGCGTGACCTCGGTGACCCCCCGCCGGGACAGCTCCGCCACTTCGGCCACCAGGTCGGCCATCGGGCGCGACACCTCGGGTCCGCGCACCGCGGGGACGATGCAGTAGGCGCAGGAGTTGTCGCATCCCATCTGGATGGTCACCCAGGCGGCATAGGGCAGGTCCCGGACGGCGGCCAGGGCGGCGGTCTGCTGGTCCGCAGCCGTGGGCTCCCCGACGGGCGCGGGATCGTCGAGGATCTCGACGAGGGGACCTTCGGCGGACGCCCGCCGCAGCAGTGCCGGCGCATCGGTCAGGTTGTGGGTCCCGAACACCACGTCGACGTGGCCGGCCCGTTCGCGGATCTTCTCCCGGTCCATCTGCGCGAGGCAGCCCCCCACGGCGATCTGCATGTCGGGTCGGCTCTCCCGCAGTGCCTTGAGATTGCCGAGGTGCCCGTAGAACTTGTTGTCGGCGTTCTCCCGGATGCAGCACGTGTTGAACACCACGACATCGGCGGACTCCATGTCTGCGGTCGCCACCAGGCCGTCCGCCACCAGGGCGCCGGCCAGGCGCTCGGAGTCGTGCTCGTTCATCTGACACCCGAACGTGCGGATGTGGAAGGTGCGGGGCACGGCGTCGGCGCCGTCCGGCGCGCCGGAGGGGGCGCGCCCGCTCCCGTCGGCTCCCGCATCGATGACCATCCGACCAGGATACGGCCCCTTGTCACACCCCCCGGCAACGATGTCCCCCATGGCGTCGGAT
>PMFY01000416.1:0-15365 GCA_003157945.1 Acidimicrobiaceae bacterium
GTCAACAACGCCGTCGACGAGATGATCCGGTGGACGTCGCCGGTGCGCCACTTCCTCCGCTACCTGACCCGTCCGGCCACCCTGTCGGGCGTCGAGGTGCCCGAGGGCGACCGGCTGCTGCTCTCCTACCCGTCGGCCAACCGGGACGAGCGGATGTTCGACGACCCGATGTCGTTCGACGTCGCCCGGCCCAACGCCAACCGCATGATCGCCTTCGGTGGTGGCGAGCACTTCTGCCTCGGCTCGACCTTCGCCCGGCGGGAGCTGCGGACCATCCTCCCGAAGCTGCTGGCCGCGGTCGACACCATCGAGATCGCCGGCCGGCCGGAATGGGCCCAGGCCAACTTCGTCGGCGGGGTCAAGCACCTGCCGGTGGCCGCCACGTTCCGCTGAGGCACCCGGGACCCGGAGGCTCGTCGTGGCGACGGAGGCGGACTGGACCTCCTACGACCGCGCCGTCGTCGACCTGCGTCCTCCGGATCGCCCGGCCGTGCGCCTGGTGCCCGACCGGCCCGGGGCCACCGGTCCGTGGCCCGGGGGCCTCGACGTCCCGGTGGTCGTGGTCACGGCGTGGAACCCCGACAGTGGGCTCGTACCGCCGGAGGTCAACCGGGCGGCGAACGAGGCCCTGGTGGCCGAGCTCGACCGGCGCGGTCTGCCGCACTGGCCCGCCACCGGACGGGACCCCGACCGGGGGCACCACGAGGAGGGAGTCGCCGTCCCCGGGCTGACCGAGGCGGAGGGCGTCGCGCTCGGGCGGAGCCACGGGCAGGCCGCCGTCTACGTGTGGACGCCCGCCACGTGGGAGGTGGTGTCGTGCACGGACGGCCGGCGCCACGTCCACGGCTGGCGGCTCATCCCCGGCGGGAACGCCTGAGCCCAGGCTCCCACCCCGGCGGACGCGCCGGCGGCGTCCGAGGAACCGACGGCGCGTCCGTCCCCGGGCACGACCACAGGCCGTGGGCGGGAGGTCCCACCCACGGCCTGTGTCCGCTCATCCGGCCGTCACCGACCGGTGGGCCGCTGATCAGAAGACGTGGTTCACGGCCTTGTCGATGCGGGCCGGCAGCCGGGCCTCGATCACGGTGGCCTGCGTGGCGGTCACCTTGCCGGCCGTCTCCGCCTGCTTGACGGCGTTGTCGGCCGCCGTGGTCAGGGCCGCCTCGACGGCGGCGGCGCTGGAACCGTTGGCGGAGGCCACCTGGGCGATCGACTCGCCCGACCGGAGGTCGGCCCGGAGCGCCTGGGGCGTGATCCCGATGGTCTTGGCGCTGATGGCCAGGCCCTGGGCACGGAGCTCCTTGCGGTGGACACGCAGCCACCGGTGGGCCCGGGGTGCCCGGACATGGGCGGCCGGGGTCGAGGTCGTGGTCGGCGTGGCCGCAGCGGCGACGCCGCCCACGGCGAGGCTGCCGAGCAGTACACCACCGACGACGACGGGGGCGATGAGCTTCTTGAACATGGGTACTCCTTGGTGGATGGTGGAGGCGGCCGGACGGACCTGCCGCTGCTGTCCCCTGGACTGTGACGCCGTGAGGTGAGGGAACCGTGGGGTGCGGATGAGGATTCCATGATGCCCCCGGGTCGCCCGGTCCCCCCCCGATGATGCCAGCCGGAGGCCCGGACGCGACCGCGGGCCCGCGACCACCGCCCCACCAGCCGCCGGGTGCCCCCGTTCCCGGGGGGGCGCCCCGTACGATCGTGCCGTGCCGTGCACCCCGACCATCGTCCCGCGCGCCCACCGGGCACGGCCCCGGCGGACCGTCCTGGCGGCGTTCGCCCTGGTCACCGGCACGCTCGTCGGTAGCATCCCGGCCACCTCCGCCGGAGCGGCCACGGCCACCGTCCCGGTCCCCCCGTCGACCGGGCCCGTGGCCGGTGCAGCCACGGGGCTGCCCACTCCTCCGATGCCGGTCTCAGGCTGCCCCTGGCTGGCCGATGCCATGGCCGTGGGCGAGCCCGCCGGCACGCTGGCCGACCTGGTCCTGTCGAGGATGACCCTCGACGAGAAGTTGGGCGAGCTCGTCCTCGTCAGCTCGGGTGACTACGAGAACGTCAACCACGGTGTGGCCCGGCTCTGCATCCCGTCCCTGACACTCTCCGACGGACCGTGGGGACTCGCCTACGGGGACACCGGTGTGACCCAGCTGCCGGTGCCCCTGGCCGTCGGGGCCACGTTCGACCCGTCGGTGGCGCTCCAGTACGGCGACCTGCTCGGGGCCGAGGCCGCCGGACAGGGGATCGACGTGAGCCAGGGCCCCAACATCAACATCGACCGGGTCCCGACCAGCGGGCGGGCCGACGAGTCCTACGGCGAGGACCCCCTGCTCACCACCGTGCTCGGGTCGGCCGACATCGAGGGGATCCAGGCCCGGGGGGTGATGGCCGACGCCAAGCACCTGGCCGTCTACACCCAGGAGACCAACCGGGGCGCACTCGACGAAGAGGTGCCCACCCGCGCCCTCCAGGAGATCTACCTCCCCCCGTTCAAGGCGGCCGTCACCCGGGACCACGTGGCGACGCTCATGTGCGCCTACCCGCGCCTCGACGGCACCTTCCAGTGCCAGGACCCGGGGCTCGGCCTCCTGCTGCAGCAGTGGGGCTTCGCCGGATTCGTGCGCTCCGACCTCGGCGCCGTGCACGACGAGCCCCTGGCCATGGGATCCGACGTGCAGCTGCTGAAGCCGGGGGCGGCCGACGTCCTGACCGACGCGTTGGCCAGCGGCCGGCTGTCGATGACGTCGATCGACGACGACGTCCGGCGGGTCCTGACCCAGATGTTCGCCTTCGGCGTGATCGGCCGGGCGGCGACGGGCACCCCGGGCACCCCCGTCGACTCGGCCGCCCACACCACCTTCGCCCTGACGACGGCGGAGCGCTCCGCCGTGCTGCTGAAGAACGCCTCCGGTGCGCTCCCCCTGTCCGGCTCCGGCGTGCGCTCGGTGGCCGTCATCGGCGCGGACGCCTCGACCCATCCGGTCACCCAGGGCTTCGGCTCGTCCCACGTGGTGCCGCCGTTCACCTCGACCCCGCTGGCCGGCCTGACCGCCGACCTCGCCGGCAAGGCCACCGTCGCCTACGCAGAAGGCGGTTCGACCACCCGCCACCTCCCGTCGGTGCCGACCGCCGACCTGACCCCTCCCTCGGGGAAGGGCCACGGCCTCCTCCTGACCCTGGGGCCGCTGACCGGTCCCGGCCCGTCGATCTCCTCGATCGACTCCCTGGCGGCGGCCGCCATCCAGCCCGAGCCGGCCGCCCCGGGCAGCGACCGGGACAGGGTGCGCACCAACCCAACCGGCGAACGCCACAAGCGGATCACGTCGGACCACGACGAGAGCCACCACCTGGCCGACCTCGACCCGTCGGCCGCGGGCGCCACGGTCATCCATCTCCCGCCGGGCGGGACGGCGACGAAGGCCTCCTGGACCGGCCACCTGACCGTGCCGCACACCGGTCTCTACACGTTCTCGGTGGCCGGCACCGGCGCCGCGGCGCTCACGCTGGACGGCCGCCCGGCGGTCACGGACCTCGTGACCCACGACACCGGCACCTGGTCGGGCTCGATCCACCTGCGTGCCGGCCACCACTACCAGCTGGTGCTGCAGTGGACGCCGGTACCGGACGCCACCTCGCTCGACGTCCCGAGCATCATCGACCTCGGCATGGCCTACGTGGGCGGTGCCGTCGACCGGGCGGTGGCACTGGCCAGGCGCTCCTCGGTGGCCGTGGTCTTCGCCGCCGACTACACGGCCGAGACCTTCGACCGGCCCAACCTGGAGCTTCCGGGCGACCAGAACGCGCTCATCGCGGCGGTGGCCGCGGCCAACCCGCGCACGATCGTGGTCCTCAACACCGACGGCCCGGTGGTCATGCCCTGGCTCTCCAAGGTCCGGGCCGTCGTGGAGGACTGGTATCCGGGCGAGGAGGACGGAGCGGCCATCGCCGCCGTGCTGACCGGGGAGGTCGACCCGTCGGGGCACCTGCCGGTCACCTTCCCGACCTCACTGGCCAGGTCGGCGGTGTCGACGGTCGCCCAGTGGCCGGGCATCGGGCTGACCTCGACGCTGTCCGAGGGCCTCGACGTCGGCTACCGCTACGACCACGCCACCGGCACCCGGCCCCTCTTCCCGTTCGGGTTCGGCCTGTCCTACACGACCTACTCGTTCCGCGGCCTCCGGGTGACACGGCAGGCCGGCGGCTACACGCTGACCGTGCGCGTGGCGAACACGGGCCACCGGACGGGAACCGACGTCGCCCAGGCCTACCTGACCTTCCCGAAGCGGGCCGGCGAGCCCCCGGGCCAGCTGGTGGCGTTCGCGCCGGTCACACTCGCCGCCGGCACGTCGACCACGGTCGCCCTGCACGTGACGGACGCCCAGCTGGCCACCTACCAGCCGACCGGGTGGTCCACCGTGCCCGGCACGTACTCGGTCGGCGTGGGGGACAGTTCGGCGACCCAGCCGACGCATGCGGTGCTGACCGTCGTCCACTGACGTGACGCCGGGGGCCCGGGACGCCACGACGGTCGGGTCAGAAGCCGGTGGGCTCGGTCTCCAGCTCCGGCTCCGACGGCGGACCTTCGTGGTGGAGCGGTCGCAGCGCCTCGGTGGCCTCCAGCCACAGCAGGGCGTCGTAGCGGCCACCCATGCGGGTCGGCACGTAGTTGCCGGCCTCGCGACGGGGGTCGTAGACCACGCCGATCGCCCGGTGACCGAGCCACGACGACGACCACGGCCCGGACAGCCCCCCGTCGAGCTCGAGGACGGCCGGCGCACCCAGGGCGGCGTGGAGCAGGTCCTCGTGGCTCCCCACCCGGGCGACCGGGACGTCGAGCGCGCTCTCCGTCTCGCCCCATGCCGGCGCGGCCACCACCGATCCGCGGTGGGAGGCGAACCCGATCAGGGACACACCCTGGTCCCCGACCCGTTGGCGCAGGAGCTGGCCGATGTTGACAAGGCCGGCCCGGGCCATGTCCGTGGCCCGCGCGTCGCCGACGTGGGTGTTGTGGGCCCATACCAGCCCTTTCGACCCGTCGCCCATGTGCCGGGCCAGCCGCTCGACGGTGTCCACCATGTGGCGGTCCCGCACGTTCCACGACTCACGGTCGCCGCGGACCATGATCCGGTAGTAGCGCTNNGGCCAGCAGGGCCACCACGTCGGGCTCGCACGTCTCCGGGACGAGTCGCGTGCTCCACGCGTACCGGTGGGGGTCCTCGCCGTAGGGGACGAAGCACTGCCAGGCCTGGAGGGCCGCCGGAACGGACTCCGGGGCGTGGGTGTCCAGCCAGCCGATCACCTCGCGCAGTGAGTCCCACAGCGAGTACACGTCGAGGCCGTAGAAGCCGACCCGCCCGGGCCCGGGGCGCGCCAGATTCCACTCACGGAGCCACGTGAGGAAGTCGGCCACCTCCTCGTTGGCCCACATCCAGGTCGGCCAGCGCTCGAATCCGGCGAGCGCCTCCCGGGAGCTGCCACCGATGTCGTCGTCGTCGCCGCGCACCCAGCGGTTGAGCCGCCAGCAGTCGGGCCAGTCCCCCTCGACGCCGATCCAGGTGAACCCGCGCTCCTCGATCAGGCGCCGGCTCAAGGCGCACCGCCACCCGTAGAACTCATGGGTCCCGTGCGACGCCTCGCCGATGCACACGAACCGGTCCCCTCCGACCCGGGCCACCACCCCGTCGAGGTCGGCCGGCGTCATGAGCGGACGGGCCCGGGACCGGATCTCGCCGAGCACCTCCTCCGACGTCGGTCCGCGTCCGCCGACGACCGTCACGCCGGGACGCGCTCGTCGAGCAGGTACCGTGCGAACCAGTCCCGCGCCAGGATGGCCGCCTCCGCCAACGTCCCCGGCTCCTCGAACAGATGGGTGGCCCCCTCGACCACGGTCAGCCGGGTGGTACCGCCGAGGGCGTCGAGCGCCCTCCGGTTGAGGCCCAGGACGGCGACGTCCTCGCTCCCCACGATCAACAGGGTCGGCGCGGTCACCTCGGGCAGCCGGGCCAGGGCGAGGTCGGGGCGACCGCCCCGCGACACCACCGCCGACACCGCGACGGACGGGTCGGCCGCCGCCAGGAGGGCGGCGGCGGCCCCGGTGCTGGCCCCGAAGTAGCCGATCCGGGCGTCCCGGGACTCGGGACGTCCGCGCACCCACGCCGTGGCCGCCACCAGGCGCCGGGCCAGGAGGTCGACGTCGAACACGAAGCGGCGGTCGTTCTCCTCGGCCGGGGTGAGGAGGTCGAGGAGGAACGTGCCGATGCCCGCGTCGTAGAGCACGTCGGCCACCAGGCGGTTGCGGGGGCTGTGCCGGCTGCTGCCGCTGCCGTGGGCGAACACGACCACGGCGGAGGACGGATCGGGCAGGTGCAGGTGGCCCTGCAGTCCCACGCCGTCGGCGGTGAACCCGACGTCGGTGTCGCAGTCGACCGGCTCCACCAGGAGTCCCTCGTCGAGCACCCGGCGCGCGGCGCGGTCGAGCAGGACCACCACCTCGTCGTCGGTCGTCGGCGAGAAGTCGCCGTAGTGGAAGCCGACGGCCCGGAAGTCGGCCGGTTCCTCGATGGCCACCACGGCGTCGGCCTCGGGCAGGTCGTGGAGCGTGGTGGGTGGGCCGACCGGGACGGCGAGCACGACCTGCGCCGCACCCAGGAGCCGGGCGATCCGGCACGCCGCCCGGGCCGTCGAGCCGGTGGCGACCCCGTCGTCGACCACGATGGCGGTCCGTCCCCGGAGGTCGACCCGGTCACGGCCGCGCCGGTAGCGGCGCAACCTGGCGGCGAGCACCTCCTGCTCGCGGCGTTCGACCTCGGCCACCTCGGACTCGGACACACCCGCCCCGGCGATCATGGCGCGGTCGAGGACACGGACGCCGTCTTCGCCGATGGCTCCCATCGCCACCTCCGGCTGGAAGGGGACCCCCAGCTTCCGGACGACGATCACGTCCAACGGGGCCTCGAGGGCGCAGGCCACCTGGTAGGCCACCGGGACCCCGCCGCGCGGGAGGCCGAGGACCACCAGGTCCCGACCGCGGTACGCCTCGAGCGCCTCGGCGAGCTGCCACCCGGCGTCGGCCCGATCGGTGAAGTCCATGACCGCCCCCTACCCGCGGGCCCGGTCCGTGCCCGCGCACCGCTGGTTGGCCACCTCGAGGCGCCGGGCCACCTCGGCGTCGGCGTCGTCCAGGCTCGACGTGGGCACGAACCACCGGACGGCTCCGCCGACCACGTCGGGACCCCCACCCCGGGTCCAGTCGACCGGTCCGCGACGCTCCTCGACCTCGGCGAACTGGAACACCTCCGTCCACTCCAGGTCCGGGGTCCCGTCCAGCTGCCATTCCACCTCGACCCGCTCGCCGATCTCGCGGGCCGTCGTCCGACCCACGACAGCGATCGGGGCCTGCCCACGAGCATCCACGTCGCACCTCCGGTCGGTCGTCCCACCCATGGTGCGGCACGTCGGCCGGTGCAGGTAGGGGCGAATGTCCCTTCGGCTCCGCTGTCCGTCGGCGGGCCCGGTGGTGCGCTCCCGGACCGCCGACGGACAGCGGGGGGCTACCCGCGGTAGTCCGACAGCGGCCGGGCGGCCGTCAACGGGCTGAAGGCGTCCGGCACGGGATACTGCCCGAGCACGAAGTGGAGGATCGCCGCGTGCTGCATCTCCACGGGCTGGATGCTGGCGGCCACCTGGATCGACGACCGCGCCCGGACGGCGGACACCGCCGGCGGCACGGTGCCGAGCTTGCCCGCCGAGGCGGCCGTCAGGACGTCGCCGTAGGCGGCGACGGCCAGGTTCTCCAGGCTGGCAGCCAGTGCGGCCACCGCCAGGTCGCCGGTGAGGGTCGCCGACGAGGAGGTGCCCGACCCCATCGTCGTCGTGGTGCCCGACGTGGACGGTGACGACGAACAGGCGGCCAGCGCCACGCCGGCGGCCGCGGCGCCGGCCCCGATGGGGAAGCCGCGCCGGCTGGTACGGATCTCACCGGTCCACCGGTCGACGGCCGCCCGCATGGCGGGCATGCCGACGTCGTGGTGCAGCTGGTCGAGGTCGTCCGTCATGGCCGTCAGCTCCTGCTCGCTGATGGCCATGACCGTCCGGTTGCGGTTGCGACGCTTCATGAGAGTGCTCCTTCGTCGGCGCTGCGCGCCATGTCGGTCGGGAAGAACGCGTCGGGGAAGCCCACCGAGCCGGCGGCCGCGGGCAGGGACACCACGTCGGGTGGCAGCGCGATGAGCTGGGGTGCGCCCCCGTTGAGCAGTGCCTGGACGGCCAGGAGCACCGACACGTGCCGGGCCTCGACACCCATCACCGACGCGGTGAGCTTCTTCGCCTCCGCGTCGGACAGGGCAGCCACGTCGGCCACGTAGGTCTCGGCCGCCCCCTGCTCGAGCTCGAGCGCCAGAGCCACCACCGGGGCCGGTGAGGTCAGGCCCGGTACGGCCGCCTGGACCACCTTGGCCAACGCGGGGTCCGGAGCGGTCTGCGCCGTGCCGCCGAGCCGGGTCACCCCGGCGTTGAACGCGGCGAGGTGTTCCTGGTGCTGCTGCATCGTCGTCATGGCGAAGGCCTTGACGACGGGGTTGGCGGAGCTGCCGCCGATGAAGGGGAGTGTGAGCGCCGTCTTGTAGGTGGCGACGGCCAGCACCTCGATCGATGCCGCGGTCTGGAGCATCCGGACATCGGGCGAGGACGCGGCGAACGCCGGCATGGCCGACAGGCCCTCGAGCGCGGCCACCACCCCGGCCGCCGCCAGGACGCCGCCGCCGAACGTGAGCCCGGTGCGCAGAGGCGAGCGGGCGGGCGGGTCGTCGTCGGCGCCGGTGGTCGGCCGGGGGTCACGCCCCACGTCGACCAGGTCGTCCAGGGCCCGGTCGGTGGCGGCCATGGCGTCCCGGTGGAGGTCGCGCGACTCCTCGAGCAACTCGTGCACTGCTCCGGCGTCGATGTCGGCCCCCGGTAGATCACTCATGGGAATTCTCCTCTTGGGTTGACGGATGCAGGGGCCAGGGCGCACGGCCGCGCGCCGGACGGTCAGAAGACGGTCAGCGTCCCCGACATGTACTGGTGGATCGAGCAGATGTAGTGGAAGGTGCCCGCGTGATCCGGTGCGGTGAACGTGACGGACTGCCCGGGTTGGACATCGCCGGTGTTGAACCCACCGGACGCGGAGGTGACGGTGTGGGCCACCTGGTCACGGTTCACCACGGTCACGGTCTGTCCCGGGTGGACCGTCTGGGCCGCCGGGAGGAACATGAAATTGGTGATGACGATCTCGGCGTGCTGCGCAGCCGCACCGGCCGGCGACGTGGTGGCGGGGGCGGACGCCGGACCCGAGGCACAGGCGGTCCCCACCAGCAGCACCGCCGCCGTGGCGGCCACCGCCAGGAACCGGCGTCGGGCCGACCGACGACCGTCAGGGGTACCGGCGGTGGGGTCCGTGTCGAGAGGACGGTCGGGCGCGGTCATCACCCGTTCTTGGGCACCGACCCGTCCGTGGATGCCACCCGATCGAAGTAATTGTGGAACGACAAAGCCGTCCATTCAGCGACAAGGGAGGGCGACCACAGCGCGAATTCGGTGGTCCACCGCACCGGAATGCGACCGTCCTGTTGCACGGTCATACAGTCGATCGGCCCCCGGCCACGTCTCCGGCACCGGACGCGGCCGGTACGCTTGGAGGATGCGCCGCAGGATGCTCAAGTCCAAGATCCATCGGGCCACCGTCACGGCGGCCGACCTGAACTACATCGGCTCGATCAGCATCGACCCGGCGCTCCTGACCGCGGCCGACATCCTCGAGCACGAGCAGGTGACCGTGCTGGACGTCGACAACGGGGCCCGGTTCGAGACGTACGCCATCATCGGCGACCCCGGCGAGATCTGCCTGAACGGAGCCGCCGCCCGCCTGGTCCACGTCGGGGACACGGTCATCCTCCTCACCTATGCCGATCTCGAGGAGGACGAGCTGCCCGGACACCGGCCCCTCGTCGTCCACGTGGACGAGAAGAACGTCGAAACCGTCGTCGCCTGACCGCGGCGGAGCGGTGCCGGTCGGAACAGCCGCCTGACCAGCGGGTCCTCGTGGAGGGCGCCCCCTCCTGGCCGTATGCTCGGGCCGATGGACCCGCGACGCGCTGAGCTCCTGGAGGACATCGACGCCTGGACGGCGGCGGCTGAGGTGGTGGCCGCCGTGCTGGCCGTCAACGTCGAGGCGGTCGCCCACGGTCGGGCCATCGTCGAGGACGGTACGAGCCTCGTCGACGCCATCGGCACGATGAGCACAGCCGAGCGGTTCCTGGCGATGAACGCGGCGCTCGAGGCCTTCGAGATGGCGCGGTTCCGCCTGCGCAGCTCACTGATCAGCCTGGCGCTCGCCGAGGGACTGTCCGAGGAGCAGCTCGTGGCCAAGCTGGGCGTTCCGGCCGACCTGGCGGGGCAGGTCCTGACCGAACTCAGGGGCGGGTCCGGCCCACCGGCTCCCTGACCCCCTGCGGACCGTCGGCGTCGGCGTCGGCCGCGCCTTCCGGGGGAACACCGTCCACCTCCACGGGGCCGTGCACCTCGGTCTGGACGTCCTTGATGGTGGCGTCCGGTTGCTGTTCGAGTCCGAGGAACTGCCGCTCGTCGAGGCGCTCGTCAGCGATCAGCAGTGCATCCAATTTCGTCTGCATCGCCCGGCTCTCGCGGTTCTGGGTGGACTGGATGATGAACACCATCACGAACGTGACCACCGTGGTCATCGAGGTGATCAGTCGCATCCATCCGATGTCGTAGACGACGCCGAGCATCCACAGCACGACCACCACCACCGCCAGGGCGATCGCCGTCAGTGAGCCGAAGACGTGCGTCGTGCGCGAGACGGCATGGTTGGCGTGGTGGTGGAGACGTCTCCGGTCGAGTCGTGTCATTGGCTCACTCCGTGACGGGACCGACGGATTCCGCCGGATCGGCGGTTGCCCCCGGACGCCCGATGGTGCGACCGGCCCCCCGCACGCCGGGTGGCGGACGGGGCGTGGCGGGGGGCCGGTCAGAGGTAGGTGTCTTCGCGCCGGACGACGGTCCCCTGCCCGTCGTCCACAACGGTGCGGTGACGCCGAAACACGCCGCCTCCGGCCACGAACCCGATGATGCACAGTGCGGCGCCCACGGCGCCCACGGCCATCAGGATCACTCCGACCGTCTGCAGGTCGAATCCGTGCTGGTCGGAACTGGAGGTCAGGGCGAAGTCGAGGACCGCACCCACGGCGAAGGCGATGATGCTCGCTACGAGACCAGCGGCCATGGGACGTCACCTCCCGGACGGTGGTCGGACGTGGTCATGTCGAGTTCCTACCCGTGGGGGGCGGGCCGAAACACCCCACCGGGCGGAGGGCGGACGACCCCACCGGGCGGGGTCCGGACCACCGGTGGGGCCCGCTCGCGGGGACGCCAGGCCCGGACCGGGCCGGACCGGGCCGGCGCCACCAGCGCCGGACGGCCGGTGGGGCATGGACCACCCACCGAACGGGCATGACCGAGGCATGGCCACCTCCTCCCTCCGCGATGCCGCCGATGCCGACGCGTTCACCGACCGGACCGACTACCCGCTCGTGGTGGTGACGACCGCCGCGCCCGACGGCGAGCGGAGCGGTTGTCTCGCCGGCTTCACCACCCAGTGCAGCATCGAGCCCCTGAGGTTCCTCGTCTGCCTGTCGCGGGTCAACCACACGTTCGCCGTGGCCGCCCGCGCGTCCACCCTGGCCCTCCACCTCCTCGGGAGCGACCAGGTAGCCGCCGCCGCGTTGTTCGGCGAACGCAGCGGCGACGACATCGACAAATTCGCCGGGATCGGATGGCGGCCCGGGCGGGACGGGGTGCCGATCCTGGACGACTGCGCCGCGTGGATGGTCGTGGAGATCCTGGACCGCTTCGACGTCGGTGACCACCAGGCGCTCCACACCTCGCCGACCGATGCCGGCGCAGGTCGGGCCCACGGTCTGCTGACCCTCGGCAACGCGCCGTCGCTCGAGCCCGGGCATCCTCCCGGCGGACGCGCGGACTGACGTCGGGCGCCGCGGACCGCCGGGTTTGGTCCCTGCGGCCCCCGGGAACAGTCGTGGAGGCGCCCCCACCGGGGCGCGATCCCGATGGAGGAATGCACATGATCGTCCTACTCGCACTGCTGGTGGTCCTGGTCGTCGCCGGCCTGGGGTTCACGTTCCATCTCCTGTGGGTGCTGGCCGCGGTCCTACTCGTGCTGTGGGCCGTCGGCTTCGCCATCGGCCGGGGGGAGAACGCCGGAGGCCGGCACTTCTACCGCTGGTGACCCCGGGCCCCGGGACGCACCTGCAGCACCACTGACCACGATCGCCAACGAAAGGAGCAGCACCATGAGCAAGGAGACCGGACCCCATGCCGGAGTGTCAGGAGTCGTCGAGGACCTGAAGGGCAAGGCCAAGGAAGCGGCCGGCACCGTGCGCGGTGACGACGCACTACGCGACGAAGGCCGGGCGCAACAGGAGAAGGCCGGCGCCCAGCGGGACGTGGCCGCCAAGGAGGCGGAGGCGGAGGCCGCGCGCGGCAAGGTGGCCGCCCATGAGGCCGAGCAGCGGGCCCACCAGCGTTGACCGGCACCTACCTGTACCGGGTCACCGGCGCGGGTAGGTACAGCGGACGGACGGGGACGGGGGATGCGATCGCATCCCCCGTCCGGCGCGCCCGACGGTCCGGGCGCGCCACGGCGCTTGTCCGGGGACCTGTCCGGTGCCACGATCACTGGATGGTCCGCTCCGTCGCGTCCACCGGGGGGCCGATGGCGGTTCCGCCCGCCCTCCCGACCCGCCACCCCGGGAGGCTGCGTTGACCGATCTCGTGGATCCCCACCGCGACGGCTCACCCACCGGCTCCGTCGAGGTCACCGGAGCGGGCGACCCACCGGGCGTCCCGACCGTGGCCGCGCTCCGGGTGGTCCTGGTCGAGGACGACCCGGGCGACGCCTTCCTGGTGCGCGAGCTCCTCGAGCTGGCCGGGGGCGGCTACGACCTCATCTGGTGCCGCGACCTGACCGAGGGCTTCGCAGAGCTCGACCAGGGTGCCGACTGCGTGCTCATCGACCTCGGGCTGCCGGACACCACCGGGCTCGACACCGTGCGTGCCGTGGTCGCCCACCCGACGGGGGCCGCGGTGGTCGTGCTCACCGGCTTCGCGGACCGGGCCGCCGCCGCCGACGCCGTGCGGCTCGGCGCCCAGGACTACCTCGTCAAGGGCAGGGTCGATCACGAAGCGCTCGCGCGGTCGATCCGCTACGCCATCGCCCGCCGGCAGAGCCAGGAGTCCTCACGCCAGTTGGGGGAGGCTCTCCTCCTCCGGGCCGAGAGCGCCCGCATGGAGCGGGGCCTGGTCGCCCGCCCCATCATCGACAACCCCCGCTTCCACTGGGCCGTCCGCTACCAGGCCGGTGGCCGACGGGCCCTGCTCGGTGGCGACTTCTTCGATGCCATCGAGCTCGAGGACGGAACGGTGCGGGTGGCGGTCGGGGACATCTGCGGTCACGGAGCGGACGAGGCGGCGCTCGGCGTGGCGCTCCGCGTAGCCTGGCGCGCGCTGGTGCTGTCCGGGGCGGACGCGGGGCGGACGCTCCACGCGGTGGAGCGTGTCCTCCGCTCGGAGCGGGAGTCGGACGAGACGTTCGCCACGATGTGCGACCTCGAGTTCGATCCGTCGGCGCGCTACCTGCGGATGCGGCTGGCGGGACACCCGAGTCCCCTGGTCGTCGGCCGGGACGACGTGCTCGACGTTCCGTCGGGCCAGCGTGGTCCCCTCCTCGGTGTCTTCGACGATCCCCGGTGGCCACCCACCGAGGTCGACCTCGGCGAGGAGTGGACGCTGGTGGTCTACACCGACGGCATCGTCGAGGGTCACGACAGCGACGGCACCGAGCGCTTCGACTCGGTCGGCCTCGCCCGCGCCGCCAGACAGGCCGGTCCTACGACGCCACGCCGGCTGGCCGACGCGTTGGTGGACGCGGCCGAGGAGGCGAACGGCGAGCCCCTCGCCGACGACGTCGCCCTGGTGATCCTGACAAATCGGGCCCCGGCGGATCCGTGACGGGTGCTCCCCCGGCGGAGGACGGGACGAGCGGCACGCGACCCGACACGGGTGGACACCGGTCCATGAGCCTCCGACGGCGGCTCACGGCCCTGTTCATCCTGGGCACCGTGCTCGTCGGGGCGGTGTCCGCCGTGGCCGCCCTCGGCATCGTCCACCTTACGGACACCCGCCGTGTCCTGCTGACGCAGGTCGATCCGGCGAGCCTGTCCGCCGACGAGCTCTTCGCGGCATACCTCGACGAGGAGACCGGGATCCGCGGCTTCATCCTCAGTCGGAACACCGCGTTCCTCGAGCCCTACCTCACGGGGATCCACGACCAGCAGGTCGCGGCCGGCCGCCTCGCGTCCGACCTGCGCACACGCCCGGACCTGCTGGCGCTCGCCCTCCGGGCCGACGCGGCGGGTCACTCCTGGAACACGTCCTTCGCCATCCCGGCCGTCCTGTCCACCAAGGCCGGTGACCCGCTCCGGATCCAACAGGAGCTGCTCGGTCCCGGCAAGGCGAGCTTCGACGAGGTGCGGGCCCGGTTCGCCATCCTGGACGCGGCACTGACGGCCGAGCGGGCGTCCACCGGTGCCGCCCTCTCCGATGCCACGACCGAACTGGTCGTCGCACTCGTCGTCGGACTCGTGCTCCTGGTGGCGGCCGGCCTCGCCCTCGAGCGGTCGTTGCGGAAATGGGTGGTCGACCCGCTCGCCGGGCTCGGTGCGTCCGTGCGTCGGGTCGCCGGTGGCGAGCTCACCCATTCGGTCGCCGTCGAAGGTCCCCCGGAGATCCGCCGCGTGGGGAGCGACGTCGAAGCCATGCGCCTGCGCATCGTCAGCGAGCTCGACCAGGTGGCGGCGGCACGCGCCGACCTCGATGACCGGAACCGCGATCTCCAGCGTTCGAACGAGGAGCTGGAGCAGTTCGCCTACGTCGCCTCCCATGATCTCCAGGAGCCCCTGCGCAAGGTGACGAGCTTCGTGCAGCTCCTCCAGCAGCGCTACGAGCACCAGCTCGACCCTCGTGCGGACGAGTACATCGGGTTCGCGGTCGACGGCGCCCGGCGGATGCAGGCCCTGATCGACGACCTGTTGACCTTCTCGCGTGTCGGGCGCACGACCGAGGGCTTCGCCACCGTGCCCATGGGCGAGTGCGCGGCCAACGCCCTGACGTCGCTGTCGGACCTCGTCGGGGAGACCGGCGCCACCGTGCGGATCGGTCCGCTGCCCGCCGTGCGGGGTGACCGGGTGCTCCTGACGTCGCTGTGGCAGAACCTCCTCGGCAACGCCGTGAAGTTC
>PMFY01000416.1:15418-15571 GCA_003157945.1 Acidimicrobiaceae bacterium
ATCGTCGAGTTCCACGGCGGGGCCATCTGGGTCGACCGCGGGTACACCGGTGGGGCACGCCTATGCTTCACGCTGCCGGCGATCCCGGGGGAGGGAAGTCATTGATCGAGCCGTCCGCGGGCCGCACGAGACACCTGCTCGTCGTCGAGGACG
>PMFY01000335.1 GCA_003157945.1 Acidimicrobiaceae bacterium
ACGTCCTCGATGATGGCGATCACCCCGAGGGGACGGCGCCCGTCGTCGATGAGGCGGGTGCGCACGGCCAGCGTCTGGCGGGGTGGGCCGTAGAGGTCGAGCGTCCGCTCGGCCGACCCCTCCTGCCAGGCGTTCTCGAGCAATTCGGTGACGGCCTGGGCGGCCAATGCGTCACCGTGCCGGTTGTTCATCAGGGCGATGGCGCGGGCGTTGCGGAAGGCGACCTCGCCGTTCTCGTCGCANNACGCCCTGGGTGAGGGTGTCGAGGGCCCGCCGGAGGCGGATGGCGTCGGCACTGGCCTCGGTCACGGCTTCGGCGGCGTCCCCGGCCACCTTCTCCAGATGGCTCAGCACGGGCTCCATGCCCCCGTCGTCCGGAGCTTCCACGCCCAGGCGGTTGGACAGGGCCGTCAGGCGCTGCTGCAGGCTCCGCCGGCCCTGGCGTCGGCCGGTCTGGAAGGCGATGGCGACCGCCAGCACGGCCAGCACCCCCAGGACGATGTACCCGATCACGTACGACTTCACGGTTCCAAGTGTGGCAGGCCCACGACGACCCGGGAACCAGGGGCGACATCGTGTACTGGAAAAGCATGAAATATACTGAAACATATTGATATGGGATGTAATGATCTCTAGGGTGGGCGGATGCTCCCCGACTCCGTGATCCCGCTCCCACACGTCCTGCAACTGGCTGTCTCGATGACCCCGGACCCGTCCCAGCTGCCCGGCGGACAGGTGCTCCAGAAGCTCACGGACGGGTTGGGCGGCTGGGCCCTCGCCCTGTCGCTCGTCGGCCTGCTGATCGGGGCCGCGGCCTGGGCGCTCGGAGCCCACAGCCAGAACTACCAGCAGTCGTACAGCGGTCGGAAGGCGGTACTCGTCTCCGGCTTCGCCGCCCTGCTGATCGGCGCGGGACCGGCCATCGTCAACTTCTTCTTCTCGACCGGACAGGGCGTGCACTGAGTGCCGGCCGTCCCGCGCCTCCCGATCGAAGCGCTGCCGCACGCCACGCTGTCGGTGCTGTCGCTTCCGGCGGTGTCGGTGCCGGGCGCCGTGTGCACCCCCGCGGCGGGCGCCCTGGGCGCGGCCTGCTCGGTGGCCGGTGGCGTGTCCGGTGCGGTGGGGTCGGCCGTCGGTTCGGCTGTCGGGTTCGGCGTCGGCAGCGTGCTCGACGCGGTCAGCAGCTGGGTGACGAGCGGGGCGGTGTGGCTGCTCGGCCGGGTCGGTGCCGTCCTGGCGTCGTCCACCGCAGTCGACCTCGGCGCACCCTGGTTCACGGCCCACTACGCGACCATGGCCGCGTTGGCCGGAGTCGTCATCGTGCCGCTGCTCCTGCTGGGCGTCCTCCAGGCGCTCTACCGCCAGAGCGCGTCGATGCTGCTCCGCTCGGTGCTCGTCAACGTCCCCCTGGCGGTGCTGCTGACCGCGGTCGCCGTGACGCTCGTCCAACTCGGCCTGTCGGTGACGGACTCGATGTGCGCCGCGGTGTCCGGTGGGAGCGGATCCGACGCCGGCCACTTCATGACCGCGGTCGCCGCCGCCCTCACCCCGGTGGCGGCCTCCGGCCAGCCCGGCGCGCCGTCGTTCGTGCTGTTCCTGGGTGGGATCGCCGTGGTGGCGGGTGCCGTGATGGTCTGGCTGGAACTGCTGCTGCGAGCCGCCGCCGTCTACGTGGCGGTGCTGTTCCTCCCCCTGGCGCTGGCTGGACTGGCGTGGCCGGCCATCTCCCACTGGAGCCGCCGCCTGGCCGACACCCTTGCGGCCCTGGTGCTCGGCAAGCTCGTGATCGTCGCCGTCCTGAGCCTGGCCGCCGGTGCGCTGGCCGGCGGCACCGGGTCGACACCGTCGGGCGCCGCGTCGTCCGGAGGCGGCTTCGCCTCGGTGCTCGGCGGGGCCGCGTTGCTGCTCCTCGCCGCCCTGGCCCCGTGGTCGCTCTTCCGGCTCCTCCCGTTCCTCGAGGCCGGGGCCGTCGGCCACCTCGAGGGCGTCAGCCAACGGGCGCGTCACCTCGCCGCCGCACCGACCGCCGGACTGGCCAACGTCGCACTGCGTGCCGCCGCGGCCGGATCCCTCGCCACCGGACCGGTCGGCGCCATCGGCGTGGTGGCGGCCACCGGCGGTGGAGGCGGTGGATCGGGTGGCGTGGGGAGCCTGCTCGGTGGCCTGGGGGGCGGTGGATCGGGTGGCGGGGGGAGTGGCGGGTCGGGAAGTGGCGGCGCGGTCGGCCTCGACGGATTCGCCGATGCGCTGCCGGGAGGGACGGCCCCCGGGTCCGAAGGGAACGGGGGCTGGAACGACGGTGGGGTCGGTGGGACCGGCGCCGACCCGCTGCCGTGGGAGCCGGGTGGGTCGATCCCCCGGATGGCGCCACATCCGCACTCGGCCATCAACAACCGTCGGGTGGCCGATCTGGTCGCCGGGCGCGATCCGTTCGCCCACGGACCGCCCCCGTTGTCCCCGATGCGGCGCTCCGCCGTGCCCGCACTCGCCCCGGGAGTGACCTACGTGCGTCCCCTGCCTCGCCAGACAGGCGCGCTCCGCCCGGACCACCTGGGGCGCGATGAGCTCGGGCCTGTCCTCATCGGCGGGATCCAGACCCCGGACGACGTCGACCGGTGAGCGACACCACCGATCGGGCCGGCCCGCGGGTCCGCTACCGCTTCCCGCCGTTGGAGCGCCGTGGCGTCATCGCCGGCTGGCGGGCGGGCCAGGTGGCGACCGTGGCCGGCGGCCTGGTCCTGGCCGTCCTGTCGGTGCGGAGCCGACCCTCCCTCGCCGGCGTGGTCGTGGCGATGGCCTGGGTCGGCGGCGCCGTCGCGCTGGCGTTCTGGCCCGTCGCCGGACGCACCGGCGAACAGTGGCTGCCCGTGGTGGTCCGCTGGGGTTGGGCCGGTGTCACCGGCCACCGCTTCGAACCGGCCCCCGGGCCGGGTGCCGGGGCGCTGGTCGACGTCCCGCCGGGACCGGACGGCGGCCCGCCACGACGGGTGACGCCGCGCCGCGGTCCGCCGACGCGCTCCGTCTTCGACGGCCTGCACCTCGTGACCGGCCCGACCGACGCCGGCGGGCCGGGGACCGGTGTGCTGGTCGACGAGCGCGCCCGTACGGTGACGGCCGTCCTCGAGGTGCGCGGCCACAGCTTCGCCCTCCTCGCCCCGACCGAGCAGGACGCCCGGGTGGCGGGGTGGGCCCGGGTCCTGGCCTCGCTGGCCCGGGAGGGCTCGACCGTGCACCGGCTCCAGTGGTTGGAGACCTGCGTGCCCGACGACGGGGGTGCGGTCCGGTCGTACGTCGCCGAGCACCAGGTGCTGGGCGACGACGCCCCCGCCGTCCGCTCCTACCGTCGGCTGCTCGACGAGGCGTCGCCGGTCACGAAGCGGCACCGGGTGCTCGTGGCCGTGTCGGTCCACCGGGGCCGCGCCGCCCGCGCCGTCCGGGCCTCCGGCGGAGGCCTCGGCGGTGCGCTGGTCGTGCTCGGACGGGAGGTGGGATCCGTGGCGGCGGCGCTGGCGGCGGCCGACATCGGCGTCGACGGCCTGCTCGACCGCGACGGCCTGGCGGACACGCTGGCCGGAGCGATGCGACCCGCACCGGGTGGAGCGCCCGTGGGTGGACCGGTGCCACTCCCGACGGTCCCGTCGGGGGACCCGTGGCCCATGGGCACCCGGGCCGGGTGGGAGTCCGTCCGGACGGACGGTTCCTGGCACGCCACCTACTGGGTGGCCGAGTGGCCGCGGGTCGACGTCCATCCGGACTTCCTCGGTCCCGTGCTGTTCGCCCCGGTGCGCCGCACGCTGGCCGTGGTGATGGAGCCCGTGGACCCGACGCGCGCCGCCCGCCAGGTGGCGCAGGCCCGCACGGCCGGACTGGCCGACGGCGAACTGCGGCGTCGCAACGGCTTCCTGTCGTCGGCCCGCCACGCCCGTGAACGGCAGAGCATCGACGACCGGGACGTCGAGCTGACCGACGGCCATGCCCAGTTCCGCTACTCCGGCTACCTGGGGGTGACCGCCGACAGTGCCGCGGACCTCGTCGAGGCGTGCGCCACCCTCGAGCAGGCCGCCGGGCAGGCCCGACTCGACGTGCGCCGCCTCTACGGCCAGCAGGACGTGGCACTGCTGTGCCTGCTGCCCACCGGTCGCGGCCTGTCGTGACCCCGTCCTGGTCGGCCCGGTCCGGTCCGGGGCTGCCGGCCCACGTCGCCACCACCCGGCACCTGTGTGCCGCCTACCCGCTGGTGGCCGAGGCCGGCCTCGGCCACCGGGGCGTGCTCATCGGACGTGACGTGCTCGGCGGCTCGTTCGTCTACGACCCGTTCNNCAGATCGGCCGGGGCAAGAGCAGCTTCGTCAAGTCCTACCTGTGGCGTCAGGCGGTGTTCGGTCGCAGTGCCTGGGTGATCGATCCCAAAGGTGAGTACGGCCCGCTGTGCGAGGCCTGGGGTGTGCGGCCCGTGGCCCTGCGGCCCGGCGGTCCCGTCCGACTCAACCCGCTCGACCCCGGAGGCACCGGCGCCGGGACCGACGGTGACGGCCCGGCGGCGCGTCGCACCGCCTTGACAGCCTCGCTCGCCGTGTCGTGCCTGGGCCGCGACCTCCTCCCCCGGGAGCGCGCCGCCATCGACGCCGCTCTCGAGGCGGCCGCGGCCATGGCCTCGCGGCGGTCGATGGCCTCGCCCACCCTCCCCCTGGTGGTGGACGCGCTGCTCGAGCCCGACGAACGGGCCGCCGCTGACCTGCGGACCACCCGGTCCGAACTCGTCGAGGACGGGCGGGACGTGGCGCTCGAGCTGCGCCGTCTGGTCCACGGCGACCTGCGCGGGATGTTCGACGGGCCGACCTCCGACGGGCTGCGCCTCGACGGTCCCCTGGTGGTCCTCGACCTGTCCGCCCTCTACAGCTCGCCCGCCCTCGGCGTGCTCATGACCTGCGCCACCGCCTGGTTGCAGGCTGCGCTGGGGGCCGCCGACGGTATCAAGCGCCTGGTCGTGGTGGACGACTCCATCGTGC
>PMFY01000159.1 GCA_003157945.1 Acidimicrobiaceae bacterium
GTGGACGCCTGGGCCGAGGCCCCCGCCGGTGCCGGTCCGGGGCCGGTGGCCGAGTACGTGGAGCTGCTCACCGAGGTCGATCCCGGGGACGACCCGGTGGTGCTTCCCCCGCTCGTGACGGTGGTGGCCCAGCGCCCTGTCGGCTGACGGCCCGACGGTCGCCGGCCCGGCGGACGCGCGCGCCGGGGTCCGCCTCCGGGCGGCTCTGCGACCGTCGGACGGCGACTCCGTCGGCTGTCCGGTCCGTCGGGCCGCCCGTTATCCTTGTGCGGTGACCACCGACGCCCTGTCCACGCCCGATCTGCTCGCCGCCGCCGACGCCACCGCCGTGGCCCGTTCCGTCGTCGAGTCCGGCATCGGGGCCCTGCGCGCCGCCGGCGGGCCGGACCGGGCCCAGGTCCTCGCCTACGACGTCTCCCATTCCGCCGCCGCCGTCCGTACGGCCGAGTCCGTCCTCACCTACGGCGCCCAGGGCGACACCGAGGCCCGCATCGCCTGCGCCTTCGTGGCCGACGCCCTGGCCGAGCTGGCCGCCCGACTCGTGGGCCGGACCTCCGAGTGGGGCGTCGCCCCCGACTGGATGGCGCCGGCCGAGTCCTTCGTGGCCACCTTCCGCGAGCCGACCTTCCTGGCGTCCCTGGCCGAGACACAGGGCGAACGCCACCTGGACGCCGACTTCGAGCTGGTGCGTGACACCTTCCACCGCTTCGCCGACGAGCAGATCCGACCGCGGGCCGAGCACATCCACCGGGCCAACACCGACATCCCCGAGGAGATCATCTCNNGCCACCGAGGAGCTGACGTGGGGGTCGCTGGGCGCCGGTGGATCGCTGATCACCCGACCCGAGATCCTGACGCGGGCCATCGTCAAGGGTGGGACCGAGGAGCAGAAGCAGCACTGGCTCCCCAAGCTCGCCACCGCCGAGGTCCTCGGCGCCGTGGCCGTCACCGAGCCCGACTACGGCTCGGACGTCGCCGGTGTGATGCTGCCGGCCACCAAGGTCGACGGCGGCTGGATCCTCAACGGCGTCAAGACGTGGTGCACGTTCGCCGCCCGTGCGAACGTCCTGCTGTTACTGGCCCGGACGGATCCCGACCGTTCCAAGGGACACAAGGGCCTGTCGATCTTCCTCGTGGAGAAGCCACCCGCCGACGGCCATGGATTCACCTTCACCCAGGAGCCCGGCGCGGACGGACGTCCGGCCGACTCGGCCGGCAAGATGGAGGGCCGGGCCATCGACACGCTCGGTTACCGGGGCATGCACTCCTACGAGGTCGCCCTCGAGGACTGGTTCGTGCCCGACGCCAACCTGATCGGTGGCGACTCCGGGCTCGGACAGGGGTTCTACCTGCAGATGCAGGGGTTCGAGAACGGGCGCCTGCAGACCGCGGCCCGTGCGGTGGGCCTCATGCAGGCCGCCTACGAGGCNNATCCTCGACTACGAACTGACCAAGGTGAAGCTGGCCCGCATGGCGGTCCTCATCCAGGCGTCCCGTCAGTTCGCCTACGAGGTGGCCCGCCTGATGTCCAAGGGCGAGGGCGCGCTCGAGGCGTCGATGATCAAGGCCTACGTGTGCCGCACCGCCGAATGGGTCACCCGGGAGGCGCTGCAGATCCACGGCGGCATGGGCTACGCCGAGGAGTACCCGGTGAGCCGGTACTACGTCGACGCCCGCGTGCTCTCGATCTTCGAGGGTGCGGACGAGACACTCTGCCTGAAGGTCATCGCCCGTCGGCTGCTGGCCGACAGCTGACGTCACGCCGGCGGCAGCGATTATCGTCTGAGCGCCGGCGCACCATCCGGGAGGCGGCGACCGTCGCCTGAACGCCGACGCACCGTCGGCGCGTGGCGACCGGACGCCGGTCTCCCCCGGTACCGTGCAGCGATGAGCGACTCGACGTCGGGCGACCGTGCGCCCGGGCACGACCACACCGGCGCGGGCCACCGCGCGCCCGGACACGGCGGCTCCGAGGGGGCCGCTGACGTGCCTCCGGTGCTCGACCAGGCATTCTGGGAAGACCGCTACCGGGGCAGTGACGCCCTGTGGAGTGGGCGACCGAACGCCCAGCTCGTGGCCGAGGTCGGGCCGCTGGCGCCGGGTCGGGCGCTCGACGTCGGATGTGGCGAGGGTGCGGATGCCGTGTGGCTGGCCCGGCAGGGTTGGCGGGTCACGGCCGTCGACATCTCCGAGACCGCGCTCGGGCGCGCCCGCGGCCACGCCGTGGACGCCGGCGCCGGTGTGGCGGACCGCATCGAGTGGGTGCACGGCGACGTCACGACGTTCGACCCGGGCATCCGGAGGTTCGACCTGGTGTCGGCCCAGTTCGTCCACCTGCCCGGGGCGCTGCGGGACGCGGTGCACCGCCGGCTGGCCGGGGCCGTCGACGAGGGGGGTGTCCTGGTGATCGTCGCCCACGACCCGACGGACCTGGAGACGACCGTGGGCCGCCCGCCGTTCCCCGACTTCTTCGCCTCCGCGTCCGACGTGGCCGCCGTGCTGCCCGGGGACGACTGGCAGATCCTCGTCACCGAGGCCCGGCCCCGTCCGGCCATCGACGGCGGAGGTGTCGACGTGACGGTCCACGATGCCGTGACCGTCGCACGCCGACGCGTCGGCGACGCCCCGTCGGGCTGAGGGCGCAGGTCCCGCCCCCCGCCGGTGGCGCCGCGGGGCGGGTGACGTTCCTCGTCGGCTCCGCGTCCGGCCGGGCCGGACAGCCACTCCGGGCTACCGGGAGCCGGCGGGGCCGCTCACGAGTCGCTGTTGACCCGCGTCAGCTCGATCGAGATCTGGTCGTCGGCGAGCTCCTGGCCGGAGAAGACGCAGTCGAACGCCTGGGCCACCCGCAGGACCATCTCGGCGTTCGAGGCACTGACCGCCATGTGGCAGGCGCCGTCGGCGCTGAGCCGCTCCCACAGGATGCCGATCTCGAACCCGCGCTGGAACTCGGGGTCGTCGGTGTCGAAGTGCAGGACCGATTCCATGCACCAGCTATCGGCCGTTCCACGTCATTTCTTGACCCCTCATGCCCGGCCGACCGATTGACGGCGGTGCGATGAGGATCGACGATGGGGCCATGGGTGACCGTGCGGGCCAACTGCTCGACCTCCTCCTGCAGGCGGCACCCCTCCCCGGGCCCCGCCCCGAGGTGCTGCTGCCCCCGGGCGGATCGCTCCCTTCCGCGTTCGCCGTGAGCGACCTCGCCCAGGCCTCGATCGGCGCCGCCGGTGCCGCCCTGGCCCGGTTGGCGGCGGGGCCCGGTGGATCCGCCGGCCCCGTGACCGTCGACCGCGACCTGGCCTCGGCGTGGTTCGCCCTGTCGATCCGGCCCGACGGTTGGAACCTGCCCCCGATCTGGGACAGCGTGGCCGGTGACTACGCCGCCACTGGCGGGTGGATCAAGCTCCACACCAACGCCCCCCACCACCGAGCGGCCGCCCTCGGCGTGCTCGGCGTGCCCGGGACCCGCGACGCGGTGGCGGCCGAGGTGGCCCGGTGGGACGCCGACGACCTCGAGGCCGCGGTGGTCACCGCCGGCGGGGCGGCCGCGGCCATGCGCTCGACCGCGGCCTGGGACGCCCATCCCCAGGGCACCGCCGTCGCCGCCGAGCCCCTGCTGCACGTGGAACGCACGACGGACGGGTCCGGATGGCCGGAGGGGGCACCGGCCGCCCGACCGGCACGGCCCCTCGACGGGCTGCGCGTCCTCGACCTCACCCGGGTCCTGGCCGGCCCCGTGGCCACCCGGCTCCTCGCCGGTTGGGGGGCCGACGTGCTGCGGGTCGACCCGCCGGGGTGGGACGAGCCGAACGTCGTGCCCGAGGTCACCCTGGGCAAGCACTGCACCCGCCTCGACCTGCACGAGGACCGCGACCGGGACCGGCTCCTCCGACTCCTGGCGGATGCCGACGTCGTGGTCCACGGCTACCGGCCCGGGGCGCTCGAGGGACTGGGCCTCGGCCGCGGGGAGCGCGACGCCGCCCGGCCCGGGCTGATCGACGTCAGCCTGGACGCCTACGGGTGGACCGGGCCGTGGTCGGGACGGCGCGGGTTCGACAGTCTGGTCCAGATGAGCTCGGGCATCGCCGAGGCCGGACAGGCCGCGGCCGGTGCCGACCGGCCCGTGCCGCTGCCCGTCCAGGCGCTCGATCACGCCACCGGGTACCTGCTGGCCACCGCCGCGCTGACCGGACTGGCCCTCCGGCGCGAGGACGGGCGGGGCAGCCGCTGGCGGGCGTCGCTGGCCCGGATGTCCCGACTGCTCGTCGACACCGGGGTGGCCCCGGTCCTGGAGGGCGAGGGGATCGACCCGGCCGGACCGTCGCCCGACGTGCCCGTGGAGCACACGGCGTGGGGGGACGCCCGACGCCTGCCACCGCCGGTCGTCGTCACCGGGGCGCCCCTCCGGTGGGACCGGCCGGCCGGCCCGCTCGGATCCGCCCCGGCGGAGTGGCCGGTGCGCTGAGTCGCTCCGGCCGCCGGGGCCCGTGAGGGGGTCCGTCGCCGGAGGTCAGTCGGCCGGAACCGCCGTCACCGCGGCCGTGTGCTCGGCGCCGCGCACCACGTCGTGGAGGGCGAGCACCACGGCCACCAGACCCAGGGCGCCGCCGAACACGCAGACCCCCGCCCAGCCGTGGTTGGCGTAGCACCAGCTGCCCCCGGCCGAGCCGATGGCCCCGCCGATGAAGTAGCAGACCATGTAGGCCGAGTTGATGCGGCTGCGGGCGTCCGGCGCCAGGCGGTAGATGATCGACTGGTTGGTCACCTGGAGCCCCTGGACGCCCACGTCGAGCACGAGGATCCCCACGATCATCATGGTCAGGTCGTGCCCGCCCCACCAGAGGGGCACGAACGAGGCCGCCACCAGGACGGCGAACACGGTGGTGGTGCGACGGGTGAGGTCGCGGTCGGCCCACCGGCCGGCGAGCGTGGCGCACAGGGCCCCGGCCGCGCCCACCAGGCCGAAGAGCCCGATGGCGGCATCGCCGTAGTGGTACGGCGCGGCGGACAGGACGAAGGCCATCGTCGTCCAGAACACGCTGAACGCGGCCATGCCCAGGGCGCCGAAGAGGATCCGGCGGCGGAGCAGGCGTTCGGCCAGGAAGAGCGCCAGCGTCGACCGGAGGAGGGTGCCGTAGCCGATGGCGGGCCGTTCGCCTTCGACGGGGAGCACCCGGCCCAACACCAGGGCGAGCGCCACCATGACGACGGCCGCGGCCCCGTAGACGACCCGCCAGCTCGCGACGCCTGCGATCAGCCCCGACACGGTGCGGGCGAGCAGGATCCCGAGCAGCAGGCCGCTCATCACCCGCCCCACCACCCGGCCGCGGGTCGACTCCGTCGCCAGTGACGCCGCCATCGGGACGAGCATCTGGGCGACGGTCGATCCGGCCCCGACCAGCAGGGCCACGGCGATCAGCACGCCGATGGTCGGCGACAGGGCTGACGCGGTCAGGCCGACGGCCGTGGCCACCAGCACCAGCGGCAGCAGGCGCCGCCGGTTCAGGATGTCGCCGAGCGGCACGAGCAGGGCCAGCCCGACGGCGTACCCGATCTGCGACAGGGTGACCACGAGCCCGGCGGTGGCGGTGCCCGCACCGAAGGTGCGGGCGATGTTGTCGAGGATCGGCTGGGCGTAGTAGAGGTTGGCCACGGTGAGGCCGCAGGCCACCGCGAACAGCAGCACCAGTCCCCCGGACATGCCCGCCCCGGGGGTACCCCTCGTCTCGTCCGTCTCCATCAGGGTGCGCTCCATGAGTATCTGAACATCACGTACAGTATCAGTATTCCTGTACGCGACGTCCATGAACTACGGTGGCGACCATGACGACGGTCGATCCCCCGGCGGTCGGCCGGCTCGGCCGGCCCCGGAGCGAGCGGGCCCGGCTCGCGGTACTCGAGGCGGCCGCCGACCTCCTCGACGAGGGCGGGCTCGGCGCCGCGTCCATCGAGGCGATCGCCGGCCGGGCCGGTGTCAGCAAGGTGACGATCTACAAGTGGTGGCCGACCCGGGGCGCGGTCGCCATCGACGCCTACTTCCACCGCTACCGGCAGACCGGGACCTTCGCCGACACCGGCGACGTCCGGGCCGACCTCACCGCCCAGATCCGGGTGCTGCTCCGGGCCTTCCGGGGTCGGGCGGGGCGGATCATGGCCGAGTTGATCGGGCAGGCGCAGTCCGACGCCGTGCTGGCCGACGCCCTCCGCACCCACTGGATCGGGCCGAGGCGGACCGCCACCGCCGCCGTCCTGCAGCGGGCCGTCGACCGCGGCGAGCTACGGCCGGACATCGACATCGCCACCGTGATGGACCAGCTCTACGGGCCCGTCTACTACCGGCTCACGATGGGTCACGAGGCGTTGACGCCGGTACTGGCCGACACGCTCGTCACCTCGCTCCTGGACGGGATCCGGGCCCGCTGAGCCCGGCGGCCGGCGGCCNNGGCGGCGGGCCTACTCAGGCCGGAGGGGTCACGCCGTCCCGGGCGATCTGGTCGACGAGGTCGGACGGGGTCAGCTGCTCCGACAGGAGCCGGTCGAACCGGGCGGGGTCGCCGTTGGTGAACGCCCGGCACAGCGGGAAGCCCTCGACGTAGCAGGTGAGGTAGGCGCGCCACGTGGGATGGGTCAGGAACTCGACGGCCTTGACCGCCCGGTCCCGGGGGAGCAGGCCCCAGCGCGCCACCTCGTCGATCACGGTCTCGGGGTCGGCGCCGTCCTCGTGGAGCCGGAAGGCGGCGTTCGTGCGCACCGCGCCGAGCGCCTCGCCCGCGTCGGCCACCGCGGCGACCACGTCGGCGTCGTAGCGGATGCCCAACGGCAGCAGGTGCTCGGCCACGGTCCGCTCGGGGTGCCGTCCCCAGGCCACCTCGAGGCCGAGGTCGGCCAGGCCCTCGGCGAGCAGGCACTGCGGCGTGCCCACCAGGAAGATCGACTCCTCCCACCACCGGCG
>PMFY01000021.1:0-1758 GCA_003157945.1 Acidimicrobiaceae bacterium
GCTGCTGAAGCGGATCCCGGTGGTGCACGGGTCGATCTTCCGGTTCGAGGGCCAGGTCACCGTGTTCAACCCCTACGTCGGGCCCTGCTACCGCTGCCTGCTCCCCGAGCCCCCGCCGCCGGAGCTGGCCCCCAGCTGCTCGGAGGCCGGTGTGCTGGGCGTGCTGCCCGGCATCGTGGGGTCGCTGCAGGCCGTGGAGGCCATCAAGCTGCTGCTCGGCATCGGGGAGACGCTCCAGGGTCGCCTGCTGGCCTACGACGCCCTCGAGGAGAGCTTCCGCACCTTCAAGGTCCGCCGTGACCCGCAGTGCCCGGCCTGCGGCGAGGACGCCGGCGACATCGTGATCGCCGAATACGACGAGCTCTGCATGCCGCACGCCATCGCCCCCGCCGGGGCCTGACCCGGCGGCGCGGCCGGGCCCCGGCTACCCGCCGGAGGCCACCGCCCCGAGCAGGGACGCGGTGGCCTCCGGGGCGGCCAGCATCATGTCGTGGCCGCAGGCCAGGCGGTGCAGCTCCCAGCCCGCCCGGGTGGCGCGCCCGACCGAGCCGGCCAGGCCCGGCAGGGGCGGGTCGGTGTGCTCCATGTACACCTTCCGGAGAGCGTCCAGAGGTGCCGGATCGAACTCGGCCGGCTCGGTGGCGCACCGGAGCGGGAAGTCGGTGAGCCGGGGCCCCACCCGGGCCCGTAGGTCGGGGTCGGTGACGCCCCACTGGTCGAGGAACCCGCGGTCGGCCGGGACGCGCCATCCGTCGCCGTGCTGGTCGGCCATCCGGCGGTAGCGCTCGGCGGTGGCGGGCGGCTCGACGTCGAGCAGGCACTCGCCGGGGAGGCCGACGAAGGCGCCCAGGTAGACCACCGAGGCCAGGCGCCCCGGCGACCGGGCGGCGACCGGGCCGGCCAGCATCCCGGCGTAGCTGTGCAGCACCAGGTGGACGTCGGTCAGGTCCTCGAACCAGAGCAGGTCGGCGAGGTCGTCGACGTGGGTGGACAGCCCCGTCCGGGGGGTCAGTCCACCGCGCCGGTCGCCCTGGCCGGTGAGCGTCGGCGTGTGGACGTCGTGGCCGGCGGCCTCGAGCCGTCGTCGGACGTCGCGCCAGCACCAGCCGCCGTGCATGGCGCCGTGCACGAGTACGAAGGTCGCCACGGGGTCCGCCTCCTGGGTGGTGGGCCGACGCCGGAACGGTGTCCGAGCCCATGGGGTCGCGGCGTCAGGGGCGACGGGCGAAGGGCATGACCTGGTTCATGCTCCACTGGTTGAGGGTGTTCAGCTGGACCTGGTTGCCGGTCGCCTCGACGATCCTGCCCCCGCCGACGTAGATGGCCGTGTGGTAGACGGTGGTCCAGTCGTCGGGGTTCGTGCCCCAGAACACGAGGTCACCGGCCTCGAGCTGGTCGAACGTGATCTGGGTCCCGGCCGTGTGGTACTGGTCGTCGGCCACCCGGGCGAACGAGATGCCGGCCCCGTGGACCCAGGACGCCAGGGCGAGCCCGGAACAGTCGTAGCCGACGGGACCGTTGCCGCCCCAGATGTAGGGCTTCCCCAGCTGTTGGAAGGCGAACAGCACGGCCTCGTCGCCGGGGGTGAGGGGTTGGAAGAGGATGGCCTGGGGTGCGAGCGTCTGGCCCGTCGCACTGCCGAACGCCTGGGCGGTGCCGTTCTGCTGGATGATCCAGTAGCCGGCGCCACCCGATGCCTCCACGAGCTTCCGGACCGGCTCCCACGCCGTGCCGGACGCCGAGCCGTAGAAGCCGGCG
>PMFY01000021.1:1854-6019 GCA_003157945.1 Acidimicrobiaceae bacterium
GCGTCACCGAAGGAGAACACGCCCCCGTCGGCGGCCACCAGCCAGTAGCCACGGTCGTCGGGGGTCTGGGAGAACCCGACGATGGGCTGGTTCAGCGCGATGTTGCCGGTCGAGCCGAAGAACCCGGCCGAGCCGTAGGCGAACACGCCCCCGTCGGAGGCCACCAGCNNGGCCACCAGCCAGTAGCCGGTCTGGGCGTGGTCGACGATGGTGGTGACCAGCGGGCGGTACAGCGGTCCGGTGGGCGAGCCGTAGGAAGGCACCCCGTAGGCCTCCAGCGCGCCCGAGGACGTGAAGAGCCAGAAGTTGTCGGACACCCCCGTCAGTGCCGTGTGGCCGGCCGGTGCGGCGGCGACGGCGGGGGAGGCATTGACGGCCACGGGGCCGACACCCAATACGAACAGGGCCGCCGCGGCCACGCCCATCCACCTGTTCAGACTGCTCCGACCGCTGCGCATCGCTCTGCCCCTCCGACGTCGAGTGGCCCCTGGGCCACACTTAGAGTGTTCAGACTACCACCCAGAGTGGTAATCGATCCAGGGCCAACTTCCCGTCCGGCGGGTCGGAACCTCAGCCCACGGTGGCGATGCCTCCGTCGACCGGGATGATCGCCCCCGTCAGGTAGGCGCCGGCCCGCGAGGCCAGGAAAATGGCCACACCGGCCATATCGTCCGGTCGGCCGATCCGCTTGAGCGGGGCGCCCGCGGCGATCTGCTCACCGAAGGCGTCGAGGGTGGCCGCCATCATCTTCGACTCGAACGGTCCCGGGGCCACGGCGTTGACGGTCACGGTCGGTGCCAGGTGCTTGGCCAGGTGGCGGGTGAGCTGGTGCACGGCGGCCTTGGACGACGAGTACGAGTAGGACTCGAGCACCGGGACGTGGATCCCGTCGATCGACCCGATGTTGATCACCCGGGCGGGATCGTCCGGGGCCGAGGCGGCCTGCAACAGGGGCAGAAAGAATTTCGTGGTGTGGAAGACCCCCTGCACGTTGAGGTCGAGCACGCGTCGCCACGATGCCGTGTCGTGCTCGGCGAGCGGGGCGCCCCAGGTGGCACCGGCGTTGTTGACCAGCACGTGGATCCGGTCGCGGTCAACCGCCACGGCCTCCGCGAAGGCACGGGCCCCCTCCTCGGTCGACAGGTCGGCGGCCAGACCGGTGCAGCGTCCGACGGCCGAGAGCTCGGCCACGGTGGCGGCGACGGCGTCCGCCTTGCGGGACGCGATGACGACGTCGGCCCCGGCGGCCACGAAGCCGCCGGCGATCATCCGGCCGATGCCGCGTGAGCCCCCCGTGACCACGACGGTCTTGTCGGCGACGTCGAAGAGGACGTCGGGCGGCGTGGGCGCAGGGGAGTCGGTCATGGGAGGGGACGGTACCCCACGCCGGCGGCCCGGGTATCGTCCGCACCCATGGGAGACCTGACGTGCACCTGGCCCTGACCGACGCACAGCTGGCGCTGCGGGACGAGCTCCGGACCTACTTCGCCGACCTGGCCGCGGCCACCTCCGTCGGCGGTGGGCGGCCGGACTACGTGGCGACGATCAAGCGCATGGGGGACGACGGCTGGCTGGGCATCGGCTGGCCCACCGAGTACGGCGGCCACGGCCGGGGGCCCGTGGACCAGATGATCTTCGTCGAGGAGTCCCACTGGGCCGGTGTGCCCCTGCCGCTCCTCACCCTCAACAGCGTGGGGCCGGCCATCATGCAGCTCGGCACCGACGAGCAGCGCGCGCGGTTCCTGCCCGCCATCCTGCGGGGCGAGGTCCACTTCTCGATCGGCTACACCGAATCGGGGGCCGGGACCGACCTGGCGGCCCTGCAGACCCGGGCGGTGCGGGACGGCGACGAGTACGTGATCAACGGCCGGAAGCTCTACACCAGCGCCATCCAGTACGCCGACTACGTGTGGCTGGCCGCCCGGACCGATCCCGACGCGCCGAAGCACAAGGGGCTCTCGGTGTTCATCGTCCCCGTCGACACGCCGGGATTCAGCTGGACCCCGTTGCGCACCGTGGCCGGCGAGTTCACCAGTTCCACCTTCTACGAGGACGTCCGGGTGCCGTCGACCAACCTCGTGGGGGAGGAGAACGGCGGCTGGACCCTCATCACCAACCAGCTCAATTTCGAGCGTGTCGCCATCTGCCCCGTGTCGGGCATCCTCCGCAGCATCTCCGAGGTCCGGGCGTGGGCCCAGCAGACCCGCCTGGCCGACGGGCGACGCGTGATCGACCAGGAGTGGGTCCAGCTGCACCTGGCCCGGCTCTGGGCCCGGGCTGAGTACCTGAAGCTCATCAACTGGAAGGTGGCGTGGGCGGCGGACAAGGGGCTCGACCCGGCCGACGCGTCGGCCACCAAGGTCTACGGGAGCGAGTTCGCACTCGAGGCCTACCGGATCCTCCTGGAGATCGTCGGCCAGGCCGGCTACCTGGCGGAGGGCTCGCCGGGAGCCGTGCTCAACGGCGACCTCGAGTACCGGGCCCGCAGCCAGACGATCTTCACCTTCGGCGGCGGCACCAACGAGATCCAGCGGGACATCATCTCGTGGATCGGGCTCGGACTGCCCCGCGCCAGGCGGTAGCTGTGCTCCGGCCGGTCCGGCCCCGCCCCGGGGGCACCGGCTGGCCCATCTGAGCTGGAGATATCGGCCGATCCGACCTCAAGGTCCAGCCTCGCCCGGCCGAGGAATTCACATGGCGACAATCGAGGCCGTAGGGGCGACGGCAGACGTCAACGGGGTGACGCTCGCATTCGACGACACGGGTGGCGACGGGCCGGTGGTGATGCTCAGCCACGGCTTCCTGATGGACCGGACGATGTTCGACGACCAGGTGGCGGCCCTGCGTCCCGACTACCGCGTCATCACGTGGGACGGTCGTGGCTTCGGCCAGACGGTCTACGACGAGCGGCCCTTCACCTACTGGGACTCCGCCCGTGACTGGCTCGCCCTCATGGAGCACCTGGAGATCGAGCGGGCCGTCCTGGGCGGGATGTCCCAGGGCGGGTTCATCGCCCTGCGGGCCGCCCTCCTGGACCCCGACCGGGTGCGGGGGCTCATCCTGCTCAGCACCCAGGCCGGTCCGGAGGACGCCGACGTGATCCCCGTCTACCAGGACATGATCGACGCCTGGCTCGACGTAGGGCCGACGCAGGAGCAGGCCGAGGTCAGCGCCGAGCTGATCCTGGGCCATCCCGAACTGTCCGCCGTGTGGACCGCCGTGTGGATGGAGCGCCCGCCGGAGGAATTGCGCAATCCCGCCCAGACGTTGGTCCAGCGCGAGGGCATCGAACACCGCCTGGAGGAGATCACCGTGCCCGCGCTCGTGGTCCACGGCACCGCCGACGCCTCGATCTCGATGGACAAGGCCCAGCGGATGGCCGACGGACTGGTGGGCTGTGCCGGAGTGGTCGCCGTGGCGGGTGGCACCCATTCCGCCAACCTGACCCACCCCCAGCAGGTCAACGAGGCCATCCTCGGGTTCCTGGCCGGGCTGCCCGACTGAACCGTCGGCCCAACCGGCCCAACCGGCCCAACTGGCCGGCGGGCGCTGCGCGTCAGCCAGGCGCGGACGCCGTGGTGGAGCCGGTGCCCGGCGTGACGGGGGTCAGGGTGGCCGCCGTCGGCAGGGCCAGGCGCACACTGGCGAACCGGACCGATCCTCCCACGCGGGGCTGTGCGTAGGCCACCGTGGTGGCCACCAGTTGCACCTCGACGTCAGACGACGGTGTCGCGGTGTAGGCCACGATCTCGAGCGGCACGGTCACGACGTGGGTGGAGCCGTCCAGGGCGACGGGTATCGGCGTCACCTGGTTGCCGAGCACGGTGCCGCTCGCCTTGTCGACGAGCTGGGCGAAGACCCGGGTGGGTCGGGCACCGGCGGACACCGTGCCGGAGTACGTCAGTACCAGGCGGGGGGCGCCGACGATGACCACCGACTTCGCGAACGTGACCGGGACGTCGACGGCGTTCGTTGCCGGCGCGGGGGTGATCGGTTCCACCAGGCTGCCGAGCTCCTGGCCGGACGGGACCGAGGCCACGGGGCCCGAACCGCCGGTCGCCACGAGGGGCAGGGTGCCCGAGCCCGAGGCGGTCACCGGTGTCCCCGGGGCGACCGGGTACGACGGGGCCGAGTAGGTGGTCCCGTTCTGGTCCACGAAGCTGAA
>PMFY01000436.1 GCA_003157945.1 Acidimicrobiaceae bacterium
AGATCCAGGGCTTCTTCGACATCCCCTTCGACCACCTGACCGCCGCCCCGGTGATGGTCGACTACCTGCGCAAGCACCTCAGCGACGACCTCGTGGTCGTGGCCCCGGACGCCGGACGGGTGAAGGTGGCGGAACGGTTCAGCCAGCACCTGACCGCCGACCTCGCCGTGGTCCACAAGCGGCGCCTCCGGGGTGTGGCCAACCAGGTCCAGGCGCTGCACGTGGTGGGTGACGTCGAGGGGCGCCAGTGCGTGCTGATCGACGACATGATCGACACGGCCGGCACCATCGTGGCCGCCGCCGACCTCCTGGCCGACCGGGGGGCGGCCCAGGTGTGGTGCATGGCCACCCACGCCGTCCTGTCCGACCCGGCCATCGACCGGCTGAAGAACTCCGCCCTGACCAAGGTCGTGGTGACCAACACCCTGCCCATCGCCCCGGACCGTCACTTCGACAAGCTCGAGGTGCTGTCGGTGGCCAAGCTGATCAGCGACGCCATCGACGCCGTGTTCGAGGACACCTCCGTCTCGGAGATCTTCGGCGGCGAAAACCTGGCCTGAACGCCCCTCCGCCGGGGCGTGTGGCCCCGTCCCCCCGGTGCGTCTATCATGATGGGCCGTCAGCAGCGGTCGCTGCCGGGCCGTGCCACGGGCACGACCGGTGAGGGCGGCCCTGCGCCCGTCTCCGTACCTCCCGAGGAGTCCCCGCATGTCCGAAGCCACGCTCACCGCCCAGACCGGCCGCGAGATCGGGTCGAGCTCGACCCGCCGCCTCCGCGCCGAGGGCAAGATCCCCGGTGTCGTGTACGGCCACGGCGCCGACCCGATCCCGGTGGCGGTCGTCGCCCGGGAGTTCCAGATCGCCATGTCGGGCGAGGCCGGCCTCAACACGCTGCTGTCCCTGAAGGTCGACGGCACGTCGCACCTGACCCTGGCCCGTGACATCCAGCACCACCCCGTGCGGAACACGGTCACCCACATCGACTTCCTCATCGTCAACCGTGACGAGCTGATCAGCGCCGAGGTCACCATCAACCTGGTGGGCGAGGCGGTCGAGGTCGGCCACGGTGACGGCATCGTCGACCAGCAGCTGTTCACCCTGCACGTCAAGGCCAAGCCCACCGAGATCCCGCCGTCGGTGGACATCGACATCTCGTCGCTGACCATCGGTGGTGCCCTCCACGTGTCGGACATCGTGATCCCGCCCGGTGTGGAACTCGAGACGGACCTCGACGCCACGGTCGTGGCCGGCAACCCGCCCCGCGTCCAGGTCACCACCGAGGTCGCCGAGGAGGCAGCCGGCGAAGAGGCCGCGCCCGTGGCCGAGACCACCGAGGACTAGGCCCTGCTCCGCCGCCGCGAGGGGGCGGGAGGCGCACGCCGGGGCACCCCCGTGGACCTGCTGGTCGTGGGACTCGGCAACCCGGGCGCCGAGTTCGACGGCACCCGCCACAACATCGGGGCCGATGCGGTCACCCGGCTGGTGGCCCGCCACCACGGCACCCTGTCCTCGGAGAAGGGCCTCCACGCCCGGGCCGGTCAGATCCGGATCGGTGACCGCCGCGTCCTCTGCGCCGTCCCCCTCACCTACATGAACGAGTCCGGCCTGGCGGTGGCACCGCTGGTGCGGCGCGCCGGCCTCGACGGCCCCGACGACACGACCGGCGGCCCGGCGGTGGCCACCCGGCTGGTGGTGGTCCACGACGAGCTGGACCTGCCCTCGGGACGCGTCAAGGTCAAGGTCGGCGGAGGCACGGCCGGCAACAACGGCCTCAAGTCGATCCACGCCCACCTCCACACCGGGGACTACCTGCGCGTCCGCATCGGCATCGGCAAGCCGCCGGGCCGCCAACCGGGAGCCGACTACGTGCTGAAGCGGCCCGGCAGGGACGAGCGGGAGGTGCTGGCCGTGGCCGCCGAGGTGGCGGCCGACGCGGTCGAGCTGATCGCCTCCGTGGGCGTGGAGGCGGCCATGAACCAGATCAACACCGCCGGGTAACGTCGGGCCATGCCCACCCCGACCGATGTCGTCATCGCGGCCTCCGGGCTGACGAAGTCCTACGGCAGCTTCGAGGCCCTGCGGGGGATCGACCTCGAGGTGAAGCGGGGTGAGGTCCTGGCGCTGCTCGGTCCGAACGGCGCGGGCAAGACCACCGCCGTGGAGATCCTGGAGGGGTACCGCCGGCGCGACGCCGGCACCGTGTCCGTCCTGGGCCACGACCCGGCCCGCCGAGAACGGGACCTGCGGTCACGCGTCGGCATCGTCCTCCAGGAGTGCGCGGTCGACCCCTACCTGACGGTGCGCGAGGCGCTGGCCCAGCGGTCCCACCTCTACGACGCCCCGCGGCCCATCGAGGAGGTGGTGGCCCTGGTCGGACTGGAGGCGAAGGCCGACGCCCGGATCAAGGTGCTGTCCGGTGGCCAGCAGCGCCGGCTCGACCTGGGACTGGCGCTCATCGGCAACCCGGAGCTCATCTTCCTGGACGAGCCCACCACCGGATTCGACCCCTCGGCCCGCCGTGAGGCCTGGGACGTGGTGCGCGACCTGTGCGCGGAGGGACGGACCGTGGTCCTCACCACGCACTACATGGA
>PMFY01000137.1 GCA_003157945.1 Acidimicrobiaceae bacterium
CACCTCGGCGCCGTCATCATCGTGGGGGGCGACCCCAAGGCCGTGCACCGTCTCGGCTTCCGGGCCGCGTCCACGCTGGCCGACGCGCTGGAGATGGCCCGCGACGTCGTCGGCACCTCCCCCACCCTCACCCACCTGCACGCCCCGCCGATCCTCATGGCCGACGTCCAGTGAGCACGCCGCCATGAGCAAGGTGCGCGACACCTCGCGGATCCTCCGGTCCCGTCGCGCCGTGCGGACCGACGCCACCCTGGGCGCCGACGCGTCCGGGGGCGGCGCGGCGACGTCACTCCGGCCCTCGGCGCTGGCGGCGCGGGCCGGACGAAGTCGGTTCCCGCTGGCCGCCCCCACCTGGCCGGGGTCGGTGCCGCGTCCGGCCCCCGAACCCGAACTGGGCGTCCACTACGACACCGCCTGGTCGCGCCGGTACCCGGTGCGCCTGGCCCGGGCCATGGTGCTCGACAACGTCACCCGGCCGCTGGCCCGGGCCCTGGCCTCGCCCCAGTTGCGCGGCGACGAGCAACTCGTCGACGTCGAGGTCCCCGTCATCTTCGCGGCCAACCACGCCAGCCACGTCGACACCCCGCTCCTGCTGGCCTGCCTCCCCCTCCGGTTCCGCCACCGCACCGTGGTGGCCGCGGCGGCCGACTACTTCTTCGACCGACGGTGGAAGGCCGACGCCTTCTCCTTCCTGCTCGGGGCGATCCCCATCGAGCGCACGAAGGTCAACCGTCGCTCCGCCGATCTGGCCGCCGAACTCCTGGCCGACGACTGGAACCTGGTCATCTTCCCGGAGGGCGGGCGGTCCCCCGACGGATGGGCGCAGGAATTCCGCGGCGGTGCCGCCTACCTGGCGTCGCGCACCGGGCGGCCGGTCGTCCCCGTCCACCTCGACGGCACGCGCCACATCCTGCCGAAGGGAGGCGGCACCGTCCGTCGCACCCGGACGACGGTCACGTTCGGCACGCCGCTGTGGCCGGCCGATGGCGAGGACGCCCGCAGGTTCAGTGCCCGCATCGAGGCCGCCGTCGCCACCCTGGCCAACGAGTCCTCCACCGACTGGTGGACGGCCCGCAGGCAGGCGGCGGCCGGTACGACGCCGTCGCTCCAGGGTCCCGAGGTGGCACCGTGGCGGCGGGCCTGGGCCCTCGAGGCCGCCCCGGACCGGTCCGAGGCCATCGACGCCGAGGGCAACGACTGGCCCCGGCGGTCCAAGGACTGAGCCGGACCGGGACGGTCGTCAGCCGGGGCGGAAGCGCAGGGCCGACCAGACGTCGTCGATCGCCACCTGGCGCACCGGACGGACACCCTCCTCGGTCAGACGCGCGGCCAGCACGTCCCGGTTGAGGTCGGTCCCGAGCTGGCCGGACTTCGGGTAGGCCACCCACGTGAGCCGGTCGGCGGAGGCCGCGGCGACCACCGTGGCGAGGCGGCCCTCCAGGGCCGCCCGGTCGGCCACGAACGCCAGCACGCCGGCCTCGGTGCCGCCAGCGGTGGCCAGGCCGGTCAGGGCCGGGACGGTCGTGGCGTCGACACCCGTGACGACGACGCCCTGCCCCGGTCGCAGCTGCAGCTTCTCGGTCAGGTCCACGGTTCCAGTCTGGCGGCGACCGTGCTCAGCGTGCCACCCGCAGGCGCCGGGCCACCGCACGCCAACCGGCTCCCGCTCGGTCGACCGCCTCGAGCCGCTCGGACCGCAGGGCCAGCTCCTCGTAGTCGTCGAGGGGCTCGAGGGCGACCCCCGTGCCCTCCGGCGCGTCGGCCGGGGCCAGCGCCCAGCCGAGCAGCAGGTCGGCCAGCGCCGTGTTGCGGGCCAGGACCGGGCCGTGCAGGTAGGTGCCGAGGACCCGACCGGCCCAGGCGCCCTCGCTGCCGTCGCCGCCGCCGTTGCCGATGCCGCGCTCGACGCGGGCCAGCGCCCGTGCGCCCGGTCCCACGACCGACACACCGCCGTGGTTCTCGAACCCGGTCAGTCGCGGCAGCCGCTCACCGGCCGCCGTGCGCGGCGCCTCCGTCGTCGGCGTGGCCACGAGCTCACCCACGGCCCGGGTGCCCGTCCCCTTCGCCGTGGTCAGGTCGAGCAGTCCGACACCCGGGTGCGGCCGGCCGGCACTGTCGGGAAAGGAGTGGCCGATCACCTGGTACCCCGCGCATACGCCGAGCACCACGGCGCCCTCGGCCACGCGGGCGGACAGGGTCCCCTCCTCCAGGAGGGTGGTGGCCGCCCGCACCTGGGGGCCGTCCTCGCCACCGCCGACGGTGTAGAGGTCGGCGCCGGGCAGCGGACGGTCCGACGGGGCCTGGACGAGGTCGACGTCGATCCCCCGCCAGGCGGCCCGCCGGGCCAGGATCACCCCGTTGCCTCCGTCGCCGTAGGTGCCGAGCAGGTCGGGGAAGACGACGGCCACGGTCAGCCGGCGACCGCTCACAGCGCCCGTCGCAGGTCGGCGAAGGCCGTGTAGTTCCCCAGGAACTCGAGCCGGGCGCCCTCCGGCGAGCGGGTGGCGGCATGGTCGATGGCCGCCACCGGCCCGTCGACCACGGCGTGCTCCACTTCGGCGTAGCGCAGCCGCACGGCCAGGTCGAGCCGCCGCTCCCCCGTGGCCACGACGGCCCGACCGGCCAGCCGCTCGAAGGGGACGTCCCACAGCCACGAGGTGTCGAAGCCGTCGGCGGTCCGGGCGTTGACCGACAGCACCACGCCACCATCCGGGTCGCCCGTCTCGTCGAGCAGGTCGAAGATGGCCGTCCACCCGGCCGGGTTCTTGGCCAGCAGCAGGCGCACCGGGTGCCCGGACCGGGCCACGGTGGAGAACCGGCCCGCCACCTCGGTCACCCCGTCGAGCCGTCCGAGGGCGGTGTCCACGTCCCCCTCACCGGCCGTGTCGAGCATCACGGCGGCGGCCACCGCGGCCATTCCGGCGTTGGCGCGGTTGAACCCCCCGGGGAGCCCGATGCGGATCGGGTGGCGGGTGCCGTCGGCCAGCACCAGCTCGTCGTCGTCCACCCGTGCCCCCACGTCGGGCCGGGCGAAGTCGCACCGGTCACAGGCCCAGCCGCCGTCGTCGGCGAAGGCGATGCGGCCCCCGCACGCCGGGCAGCCCGCGGCGTCATCGTGCCAGACCTGGCCGGCACCGACCCAGCGGACCTCGGGGGCCACGGCCGCGGCGAAGGCCACCATGGGGTCGTCCGCGTTGGCCACCACGACGGTGCCGGGGCCCCCTTCGTGCCGGGCGGGGAGCCCGGCGAGTGCGGCCCGCCAGCGGTCGACCAGCATCCGGACCTCGGCGATGCGGTCGAGCTGGTCGCGCGACAGGTTGAGCAGCACCACGACCTCGGGCCCCGTCTCGACGATGCACCGGCCGAGGTACCCCTCGTCGACCTCGAGCACGGCCACCGGCGCGGTCGGTGCGCCGACCAGGGCGGCCACGTGGCCGGCCGGCATGTTGGCCCCGGTGTCGTTGCTGACGACCTCCGTGCCGGTGCCGGTGCCGGTCAGGGCCGCGGCCAGGAGCCGCGTGGTGGTGGTCTTGCCGTTGGTACCGGTGACCAGGGCGACACGCCGGCCGGCGGCGACGGCCCCCAGCAGGCCCGGGTCGACGAGGAGCCCGGCCCGACCGCCGGCGACGGTGCCACTGCCCCGACCGAGGGCCCGGGACAGGCGGTTCACCCCCGTCACGGTGGCCGAGGCGAGCGCGGTCCTGGTCGGGCGCGGGGCTGCGGCACCCGCGGGCGTGACCCGGACCGTCACGCGGAAGGGCGCGTGGCGGCCAGTTCCTCGTCGGTGGGGACGTGCGGCCGGCGGGCCTCGTCCGGCAGCAGGGCGGCGACGGCGTCGAGCAGCGTGCGGGTATCGGCCACCGCATCGGTCAGGCCGAGGGTCACCGGTGGGCCCACCGTGACGGTCACCCGGGGCGGGTGCTGCAACGCGGTCATGTTCGGCACCTTGGACGAGCGGGGCCACACCTTCTCCGTGCCCCACACCCCGATCGGGACGACCGGGGCACCGGTGTCGGCGGCCAGACGGGCCGCCCCCGTCTTGCCGTGGAGGACGGGGTCGAAGAACGCCTCGCCCCGGGGGATGGTGCCCTGGGGGATGACGATGACCACCTCGCCGGCGTGGAGGGCGGCGGTGGCCCGGCGCATCGGGTCGCCGGAACCACTCCCGCGGTCGACCGGGATCCCACCCAGGGCGCGGGAGATCTGGCCGACCACCGGCGCGTCGAACAGCTCCTGCTTGCCCATGAAGCGGACCGGCCGGCCGAGCCGGGCGGCCACGAGGGCGAGGGCGGCGACGTCGAAGTAGCTGCGGTGGTTGGACACCAGGATGACCGGTCCCTCGTGGGGCACGTGCTCGATGCCGTTGACGGTGAAGCGCGCGTAGGGGAACGACTCCGGGCGGATGAACGGCCGCAGCAGGTGGTAGGGCTCGAGGCCGATCACCGACGGGACGCCGGGCGGACGGTCCCAGTGTTCGAGCGGCCACCGGCGGGCCATGGCCACCGCCACCAGCCGGGGGTCGGCGTTGACGGCGTGCGGCGTGCCGACCGCCGACAGGAGCGGCACGTCGAAGAAGCTGTCCGAGTAGGCGTGGCAGTCGGCGAGGTCGATGCCGCGCTGCGCCGCCCAGTCGCGGGCGGCGTCCCGCTTGTTCGTGCCCCAGATGAACCGTCCGACCAGCCGCCCGGTGTAGTGGCCGTCGATCTCCTGGTAGCGGGTGGCGAGCACGTCGTCGAACCCGAGCGCCGAGGCGAGGGCATCGACCAGGTCGTGGGGCGAAGTGGTCGCCAGCACCAGGAGTCGACCCTCCGCCCGGTGGGCGGCCAACTCCTCCAGGGCCCAGGGCTGGACCAGGTCGATGAGGTCCTCCACGACCGCCGCCCCCGCCTTGCGCACGCCGGCCGCCGGGCGGCCCTTCATCATCCGGGCGGCCGCCCGGGCCAGGCCCATGAAGGGGGCGGTCTCGCCGAAGGAGTTGTAGAAGGCGTAGAGGTACCGGTCACCGGGTAGTTTGCGGCCGGCGCTGAGGACCCCCTCGGCCACCATGGCCTCCTGGAACACCGGCCCCGACGCGGACCGGATCAGCGTGCGGTCGAGGTCGACGAAGACGGCACCCGTGGCGTCGGACATCCCCTCAACCTACCGCCGGGCGCCCACCCACGGGGGCTGGCCCCGACGGGCCCGCGCCCTCCGGGGGTGACGGGGTCCCGCGGGGTCCCGGACGGTGCCACCCACCAGGGAGAACGGCCCCCGGACGCGGCAAAGGGACCACCGGGGGGGAGAGGTGGTCCCTTCGCACTGACTCAACGAGGAAAGGAGGGGGATTCCTATGTCCTGTGGTCGTGGAGTCACTGTATAACGGTCGCGAGCAATCAGTCAACCAGTTTGTCTAGATACCTGGTATCTTCATTGACGATGGAACTCCGGCACCTCCAGGCCCTCACGGCCATCAGTGACCACGGCACGTTCTCGGCCGCCGCCGAGCACCTCGGCACGGTCCAGTCCAACATCTCGGCCCACGTGGCCCGCCTCGAGAAGGAGCTCGGCACCCCGCTCATCGACCGGGCCGACGGGCGCCTGACCGCCGAGGGCACGGTCGTCGTGGCGCGGGCCCGGCGCATCCTGTCGGAGCTCGACGCGCTCATGTCCGACGTGGCCGCCTGCAAGGACGAGGTCACCGGCACCGTCCGGGTGGGGATGATCGGCACCACCGCCCGGTGGCTGGTCCCCCGCCTCATGGACGCCGTGGCCCAGCGCCATCCCCAGCTCCGCCTCGTCATCGTCGAGGGCAACACGACAGGGCTCGAGCCGCAGCTGGCCAACGGCCAGCTCGACCTGGCCATCCTCCACCTCCCGGTGAGCGGCAAGGACCTCGTGACACGCCTCCTGTTCGAGGAGGACCTGATGCTGGTGGTGCCCGAGGGACATCCCATCGCCGCCATGGACCGTCCCCTGCAGCTCGAGGACCTGGCCGACCTCGAGCTGCTGCTGCCCCTGCCGGGCACGGCGTTCCGGGACGAGCTCGACAGCGTCACCCGTCCGCTCGGCATCACCCTCCTGCCCGCCGCCGAGATCGACGGGCTCCGGCTCATCGCCTCCCTCACCTTCGAGGGCTACGGCCCGGCCATCCTCCCGGCCACGGCCATCCCCGGATGGCTCCGGGAGCGGTTCCACCAGGTGCAGGTCATCGGCCTCCCCCGCCGGCGGGTCGGCGTGGCCCAGCGCAGCCGCGGCCTGCCGTCCGCCCCCACGCGGGCCCTCCTCGAGCTGCTCCGGTCGACGGTGGCCCAGCCCGAGGGTCGCCCGCAGGGCCTGCACGTCCCGGACTGAGCCCGGCTCCCCGGACGGGGTGAGCGGCGGATCGCCTCAGTTGGCGGTGGGGTCCGAGGGGAAGCCGGACACGAGGGCCAGCGCGCCGCCCTGGCGGCGCAGCACCCGGCGCCACAGGCCCTCGGGGTCGGCCGTGACGGGATCACGGGCCTCGGCCGGCACCACGTACCACGATCCCTCCTCGATCTCGTCCTCGAGCTGCCCCGTCTCCCAGCCGGCGTAGCCGGAGAAGAGGCGCGCTCCGACGATCGACCCGGCCACCGCCGTCGGGTCGCTGCCGAGGTCGACGGTGCCCAGGGGCCGGGCGTCGTCGATGAGCAGTCGCCATCCCGTCGGACACTCCGGCGCACCCTCGGTGGCCGCACGGCGATCGGCCAGCCGGACCAGGCCGATCAGGGCGTCGCGTGCCACCGGGCCGCCCGTGAACAGCTCGGCCGGGGCCGTGGCCAGGTCGTGCCACTGCGGCAGCAGCTGGTCCACGGCCACGCCGCCGGGCCGGTCGATCACCACACCCATCGCTCCGTGCGGGCCGTGGTCCAGCACCAGGATGACCCGTCGCCAGAAGTTGGGGTCGTCGACGGCCGGAGTGGCGACCAGCAGGCATCCCGTCAGGTCCGACGGTTCCGGCTCGCCCCCGAAGGGGTCGAACTCGCTGAAGGGCTCGATGGGCACGCCCCGATGATGGCCCAAGGGGCCGGGGTCCGGCACGCCACCGTGACCGTCGCCGGCCCGGCGCCCGCCGTCCCGACCGTCGGCCCGGCCGCCGCCGGGGCGCCCGGCCGTCGGATGAATGGCGCGGCAGCCGTGGGTCGGTGAGGCTGGGGCCATGGCTCTCGTCACCGTCACCACGCCCGCCCCGAACGTGCGCACCATCACGCTGGACAACCCGGCCCGGTTGAACTCGATGTCGTTCGCCCTGGTGGCCGACCTCTACGCCGCCATCGCCGACGTGGCGGCCGACAACGACTGCCGGGCGGTGGTCCTGACCGGCGCCGGCCGCGCCTTCTGTTCCGGGCTCGAGCTCGAGCACGCCGGCATGCCCCCCGGCACCGAGGACATGGGGCGCCATCTGATGGGCCTGCGGGCCATGGAGTACATGGGCGGCATCGTGCCCGCCCTGCGCAACATGCCGCAGCCGGTCATCGCCGCCGTCAACGGCCCGGCCTACGGCGGGGGGATGTGCCTCAGCCTCGGCGCCGACGTCCGGTTGGCCGGGCGGTCGGCCGTCTTCTGCGGTGCCGGCATCACCAACGGCCTGACCGGCTGCGAGCTGGGGGTCAGCTGGCTGCTGCCCCGGGCGGTCGGGACGTCGCGGTCGAACGAGATCATCCTGACGGGCCGCAAGGTGGACGCCGAGGAGGCCGAGCGCATCGGACTCGTCTCCCAGCTCCTGGACGACGACGAGGTGGTCGACCGGGCCGTCGGGATGGCGGTCCACCTCTGCACCCTCAGCCCCCTCGGGCTCACCCTGACCAAGGACACCCTGTGGGGCTCGCTCGAGGTGGGCAGCCTGCAGACCGCCGTCGACCTGGAGAACCGGACCCAGCTGCTGGCCGGGTTCACGGGGAACCTGAACGAGGCCGCCGCCGCCTTCAAGGAGAAGCGGCGCCCCGTCTACACGGAGTAGGGCCGTGGCCAAGGCCCGCAGGGGCAGGAAGCCGCCGCGGCGCAGCACCCGGGAGTCGGGCGGAGGTGTGCGGGAGCACTGGCGGGCCGACGGCCGGCCGAAGACGAGCTACGGGTCGTCCGACGACGCCAACCGCTACGCCCTCCAGGTCCTCCTCGAGGGCGGCGTCCAGCTCGATCCCTACGTCTGCGGCTTCTGCGGCGGCTGGCACCTGGGGAACCGCCGGGACTGACCCGTCGGGCCACCCGGCCGTCCGCCGACCGGCACCGGAGGCAAACCGACTGTACCGTCCGGACGGTATAGTCATGGGGTGACCACCACGACCTCCTCCACTCCGGCGCGGACGGACCGGAACCCGTTGCGGGGCGGCCGGGACGGTCCCTCCACCAAGCGGCGCATCCTCGACGCCGCCGAGCAGGTCATCCTGCGCGACGGCGTGGGGCACCTGACCCTCGAGGCCGCGGCCCACCAGGCCGGACTGTCCAAGGGCGGCGTGCTCTACCACTTCCCCACCCGGGACGCCCTGGTGGCGGCCATGGTGGCGCGCATCATCGAGCAGTTCGAAGACGACATCGCCGCCTACCTGCCGGCCCCGGGTACGCCCGGTGACGGCCGACCCGGCGCGTTCGCCCGGGCCTACGTGCGGGCCACCACGGCACCGATCTCGGAGGGCGAGGAGCGCCTCGGCGCCGCCCTGCTGGCCGCGGCGGCCGCCGAGCCCGAGCTGCTCGTGCCGCTCCAGGAGGCCGCCGACGGCTGGCAGGCCCGCCTGGTCGACGACGGGCTCGACCCGACGACGGCCACCGTGGTCCGGATGGCGTGCGACGGCCTGTGGCTCTGCGACCTGTTCGGCCTGGCCTCCCCCCGCGGGAGCCTGCGCGCCGATGTCGCCACCGCCCTCGAGCGCCTGGCCGGGGACGCGTCGTGATCCGCCGCGGCCCCGCGGGCGCCGTCGCGCCCCTGCCCGACGAGTCGGTGCGGCTCATCCGCATCCTGGCCATCACCGTGTTCCTGGAGTGGCTCGGGGCGACCGCCATCGTNNCCGATGCTGCCCGTCTACATCCGCCAGCTGGGCGGCACCGACGGGCTGGCCGGTCTGGTCATGGCCTCGTTCTTCGCCGCCGGGGTGCTCTTCCAGTACCCGGTGGGCCGCGTGTCGGACCGGATCGGCCGCAAGCCCGTGCTGGTCGGCGGCCTCGTGGTCTACTCGGCGGCCAGCTTCGCCTTCCTCCTCCACATCGCCCCCGCCATGGCCATCCTGCTGCGCGGCCTGCAGGGTCTGGGGGCCGGCGCCTCGGCGGTGGCCGCCCTGGCCATGGTCTCGGGGGCGGTCGCCGTCGAGCGGCGCGGCCGCGCCTTCGCCTCCATCTACGGGGCCCAGATCTCGGGCATGGCCGTCGGTCCGCTGATCGGCGCCATCGTGGGGGTGCACGCCATGTGGATCATGTTCCTCGGCTCCGGCGTCGTCTGCCTGATCGCCTGCATCCCGGCGCTCCGCATCGTCGAGCCCCCCGAGGAGGCGGCGCGGCGCCAGGAACGCACCAATGTCGACGGGACCGTGTCGCCGCTCGCCCGCGTGCGGTGGAACCGCTCGATGGCCGGGGCGATGGTGGCCGCCGCCGCCCTCGGCCTCACCACCGGGATCTACGACATCTGCTGGACCCTGTTGATGGTGTCACGGGGCGCCGCCGGGTGGGAGATCGGCGTGTCGTGGACGCTGTTCGCCGTACCCTTCGTGGTCGCCGCCCGGCCCAGCGGCTGGCTCGCCGACCACATGGACCGGCGCTACCTGGTCCTCGGCGGCATCGGCATCGCCATGGTGTTCTGTGCGGCCTACCCGTTCATCCCCGTCGTCCCGCTGCTGATGGTGCTGGGCGGCACCGAGGCCCTCGGGTTCGCCGCCGCCCTGCCCTCACTCCAGTCGCTGCTCACCCAGGGCTCGGAACCCTCCGAGGTCGGGCGCATCCAGGGCATGTACGGCA